>CAZVEI010000276.1:0-3029 GCA_964626295.1 uncultured Alkalibaculum sp. | reverse complement strand
TTCTGCATATTCCGCACATTGCAAACAAACTATAATTTTTTTGCCACGATCATCTGTATATTTCCGCCTTGAATCTTTCGATGTCTTCTTATTGCAAATGTTGCATCTTTTTTTAAACATTAGCCTCCTCCTTAGATATGGTTATATCGATACTCTTCTTTGTTTTTTCTTCCATTATCATACCTCGTAAATCACGTCCCTCGTGAATCATGTTAGGCTCATTCAGCTCTGTCTAACTTAAGCACTGCTTCATCTATGTTCGGCAAAAAATAAATACTGTTTCCATTGTTGCTTTCATATATAAAGTCCTTAAGAGGTTTGCTTGTGTACCCCGAGTAATCTCCGACAATGGCAACTTTTTTACGATAGTTGATGAACTTCTGCAATATTTCGCCTGCAATTCCTGTGCTTAAAACAAAAAACTCATCTGCCACGCATGACTTGTATATTATAAGTTTATCGCAATCGGTTTCGTATTGTGCAGACGCAATCATATCTAATGCAGATTGAGTATCCTTGATAACAACCCCATCAGTGATAATGTATCCATCAAATACAGCACACCTACAAATAAAGTCCTATCTATGAGATAATAAAATCATCATAAATAGGACTTCTTCTATTGCTTGGAATTAAGCGGTTTTCTACATTCCTTTGGTAATGTTTCTGACCATGGAAGAAGGTGATCAAGAGCCACAGGGCTACCCAGTCTTGTATTAGGAAGCTGCTCGAATAAATATTTCAAATAGTAGAAAGGGTTAAGATTGTTCATCTTTGCTGTTTCTACTACACTGTATATCATAGCACTAGCTTTTGCTCCATGAGGTGATTTACAGAAGAGATAGTTTTTTCGACCGATAACGAAAGGTTTTATAGCACGTTCAGCATCGTTATTACTGAGTTCGCACTGACCATCTTTTAGAACATTGCTTAACAGTTCCCAGTTTGAGAGGCTATAGTTTATTGCTTGTCCTAGCTTGCTTTTCTTTACTACTTTAGGCTGAACTGCTTGAAGCCATGACAAATAAGCCTCTAGTACAGGCTTTAATTCAATATTTCTAATCTTTTGCCTTTCATCAGAAGATAAATCTCTCCACTGTTTTTCTAGATGGAATATTTCTCCGAAATACTTCAGTGCTTCATGAGCATGAGTAGATTCTATTTCCGCTTCTTTGGGAAGTATTTTAAGGGCATCTGTAAAATATCTCCGAGCGTGGGCAAAGCAACCTACCCTGGTTATATTCTCTACAGTATTATATCCAGCATAGTCATCTGTCTGTAAAAATCCAACGAATCCTTTAAGGAAATTTTTTGGATGTTTTCCACTTCTAGATGGCTGATATTCATACAGTGCAATCTTTTTCCCGAAATTGCCACTTTTGTAAAGCCACATGTAAGATTTACTGCTTGTAGGGCTTCCATCTTTTGTTAGAACTCTAAGAGTGCTTTCATCTGCTTGGATAAAGGTTTCTTTTAGAATTTCTCTTTTTAGCCTTTCAAAAAATGGCTCTAGCCAAAGTTCAGATCCTTTTATTATCCAGTTAGACATACTCTGCTTGGAAATTTCTATTCCGAAGTGTGCAAATATCTTTTCCTGCCGATCTAATGGAAGTGCTGCACAGTATTTTTGATACATTAAATAAGCGAGTAAACTTGGTGAAACAAAGCTACCTGATATTACTGGCTCTGGCATTGGAGCTGTAATAATAGGAGTCCTTTCACCTGTTTTCTCACATTCTCTACATGAGTATACCTTTCTGACGTGCTCAACTATACATACCTGTGGCGGTATAACTTTGAGCTCCTTTCTTGTTTCAACGGACATCTCATGCATCTTACAAGCACATTCTTCACAGACCTGTTCTTCTTCTGGAATTTCATACTCGACTCTCTCTATTGGTAGATCCTCAAAAGAAGGTTTATTGGTTCCTTTTTTCCTCTTTCTCTTGTAAGTGATTTCTTCTAGAGTCGGCTCTTCCTTTTCAGGTCTTTTAGATACTTCAGCCTCATTAAAAAATGAGAGTTGCTCATCAACACTATCGCTGGACTTACCATATTTTTTAGCTACGCTTAGTTTGAACTGCTCTTCATACCATTTAATCTTAGCATTTGCTATTTCCAGCTCATGTTGGAGCTTTGCATTCTCATTTTTAAGATCGTCATTATTCTGTTGTGTTTCGTTGGTTTCGGATACATTCTTCATACTAATATTATACTATATTCAAAGCCACAAAAAAAGCTTTATCTGCTTAAATTCCATATGTTTTTTAGATTAAAACACGCTCATACGTGGGCTTGTGAGCATCTTCTTGATTAATACTCAATCCGTCTAAAAGCCAACGAAATTGCCTTTCGCTAATGGAGACTGATGCACCGCTACCCTTTTGTGGCCATTTAAAATATCCATTTTCAAGCCTCTTGTAATGTATCCAAAAACCATTATTATCCCAAACTAAAATCT
Organism: uncultured Alkalibaculum sp.; assembly: GCA_964626295.1. Lineage (GTDB taxonomy): Bacteria > Bacillota > Clostridia > Eubacteriales > Alkalibacteraceae > Alkalibaculum. The sequence continues at coordinate 568 of CAZVEI010000276.1, read as the reverse complement.
TAATGAGGTTCTGCCTCTTGTTGCAAAATGCGAATAAGTGAGTAGAGAAAGGATCCATTTTTAGGACGTACTCAACAATGAGAGACAATCCATCAATAGATTTTCTAAGGTCAGTAGGACCTAGTGCTAGATGTGCTTTTTCTATAGATATTTGCTTTATCATAGCTTCTTTAGAGTTTTAATTAGCCTAAGCAGAAGCAACTCATCATAATCATCAGTTATGGATAACTTTACATCTTTGATTTCAAGGGTGACTTTAGGATAAGAATTACCTTTCATAATTGAAACACTCGCTAATTCAAATTCTTCTAAAGAATTATCTGAGTGAGTAATCGTTGTTCGTTCTATTTTTTTTAGCCAATATCTAAAGGTATTGACGTTAATACGTTTCTCTTCACACCAAACTTTTTGTGAGAGACTGCTAGATTTGAACTCATCTACATGTTTAACCCACATTTCTCTTTTTTCATCTAGTTTCAAAAAAGAAACACCTCCCATATATTATGTTAGGTGTATTATCTCATTGTTTTAGCATGAATTCTATGTGGGCTATATTTGACGGATACAT
>CAZVEI010000275.1:0-3045 GCA_964626295.1 uncultured Alkalibaculum sp. | reverse complement strand
CGGGATCAGAGCCAAGTGTTATTCCTTTTCCAGGATATGATTTAGAGGGTGTAATCTATAGTGATGAAGCTTTAGATCTTAAAGAGATTCCTTCTTCTATGGTCATAGTTGGAGGAGGCGTTATAGGTGTGGAATTAGCCTATGTTTACAATTCCTTTGGTACAGATGTAACGATACTCGAAATGATGCCTGATATTTTGCCGAGAGAGGACATGGAAATTGTATCCGAACTAAAAAAGTCCTTTAAGAAAAAGAATATAAAAATAAAAGGAAGTACAAAACTAACCCATATTGAGAGAAATGATAAGGACCTACAAGTCTATTATGAATCTGAAGAAGAAAAAGGCTCTATTTCAGTTCCAAAAGTCTTAGTAGCTGTTGGTAGAAAAGCGATCACATCAGCACTAGGCAGTGTTGACGTCACAATGGATCGTGGAAGAATAGTAGTCGATGAGTATTTAAGAACAAATATTCCCAATATTTATGCTATTGGAGATGTTACAGGAAAAGTAATGTTAGCTCATGTGGCAAGCCATCAAGGGATTAAAGCCGTAGAAAATATTTGTGGTGAAACGTCAAAGATGGATTACTCCATTGTTCCATCATGCATTTACACACAGCCTGAAATCGCCTCTGTAGGTCTTAATGAAGAGGATGCTAAAGCAAAATACGGAAATGTCAAGGTCGGCAAATTTCCATTTTCAGCTAGCGGTAAGGCTATGACAGCAGGTGAAAATACAGGTTTTGTTAAGATCATAGCAGATGAGAAATGGAATGAAATCTTAGGTGTACATATTATTGGTCCACATGCAACGGAGTTGATTGCAGAAGGAGCATTAGCTATTAAACTTCAATGTACTGTCGAAGAATTAGCAGATACGATACATGCCCATCCAACTCTTTCAGAAAGCATAATGGAAGCCTCTTTGGATGTAATAGGTAGTGCTATACATAAACTTTGATTCAAAAGATTTTTTATTTATTTTAGCATCAAGATATAATAATAAATAAAAAAATTTAAAACATTTAATCGATTATATATTGACAGATATATATAATCGATTATATAATATAAACATAAGTATAATCGATTACATAATATAATACTTACTTTCAAATTAAAGAACTACTGAGCAAATAGACTAGGGAATGTAATCGATAATTATTAAGCAAGATTTTAACAAGAATTATGTATTTAAGAGAAAAAGGGAGGACGTAGTCATGACGAGATTTATAGGTAAATACGTTGGTCAAAATCAAAAGAGAATCGACGCCTATGAAAAAGTAACTGGTAAAGCTCTTTACGCAACAGATGTAGCTGTTCAAACAAGGGATGCAGTACATATGCACGCACTTGTAAGTCCTTATGCTCATGCAAAGATTACAAAATTAGATTTAAGTAAAGCAGAAAAAGCTCCAGGTGTAGTAGGTATTATTACAGGAGAGGAACCAGGTATTGATTGGGAAAGCTTTCCTAAAGATGCTATTATGGCACAAAATAATGAAGTGATTTGGGCAGGTCAAATTGTAGCGTTAGTTGCTGCAGAGACATTAGAGAAAGCTAAAGATGCCATAGAACTAATTGATATCGAATACGAAGTACTTCCCCATGTACTTTACTACTGGGATGCTATCAAGCCAGACCCTGTATCCGTCGTTGACCCTATGTGGGGAAAACGTGACGTGGTTGCGGATCGACCTATGGATGAGATCGATGAGAGAGTTTCAGCAAATGTGGTAGGCGCTTATAAATTAGATACAGGTAATGTGGATGAAGTCATGAAGACTGCTGATATCATTATAGAAAAAGAATTTTATACAGGTAAAAAGACTGCAAGTCAAATGGAAACTCCTCTTTGTACATGTATTTATGAACCAAATGGCAAAATCATCTTGAGTTCAAACGGTATGGGTGTACATGGCGTCGTTAAAATGGGCTTAAGTAGAATGTTAGGAATCAAAGAGAATATGCTTCGCGTCGTTTCACCACATAGTGGTGGAAGCTTTGGTAGCCGTCTAGCTCCAATTATGGAAGTACTATGTATTATGATGGCTAGTAAAATTAAGCGAACCGTTATTTATAGACTTACTAGAGAACAACAATTTACTACAGCTCCTTCTAATTGGCCAGGAATCTCCAAGATTAAAATGGGAGCGAAAAAAGATGGCACCATCGTGGCTCTTGACTGGTATGTTGCTGAAGAATGCGGAGCAGCTATTAATAACTCTTACTTCACAGGTAGAATGTGTGCTTCTGGTGCAAATATGTGCTACGATTTCGGTGAAGTGAGAATTGACTCTTGTGCAGTTACCACAAATACAGTGCCGGCAGCAGAATACCGTGGCTTAGGTGTTCCTGAATCTGAATTTGCCATTGAATGTGTTATCAGTGAAATTGCGGATGAATTGGGAATTGATCCGTTAGAGATGAGATTAAAAAATCTTCTTAGAAGGGGAGATAAAAACTGTGTAGGTGAAGCTATCACTAGTACAGGCCTTGAAGAATGTTTGAAATCTGTTTACCAATCCGTAAAGCTTGATGAACCAAGTGTACAAGACGGCTCTGTTTGGAAAAGAGGTAAGGGAATTGCATCTGGTGGAAAACAAAACACGCCACTAGGACGTTCGGAGGCAACTGTACATTGCAATAGTGACGCTACAGTTACATTACTATTAAGTAATGATGAAAATGGTATGGGTGCTACTACTGCACTAAAACAAATTGCAGCAGAAGTACTAAAAATGCCTATTGAAAATATTGAAGTAATCAGAGCAGATACAGATGCTACACCTTATGATAACTACGGAGCATCTAGCAGAACTACATATACAACAGGAAATGCTGTACGAATTGCAGCAATGGATTGTATCCAAAAATTAAAAGAAGAAGTAGGTAAAGCAATTGGAGTTCATCCAATTAATGTAGAAATTGAAGGAACAAAAGCTATTGTACATGGCTATCAAGTACCAGAGATTGAGATTGCTACATTGTTTAAACCGATTAACTTCTTTGAACAAGGAAACTACGGCTTAATGAAAGGAACT
>CAZVEI010000274.1:0-3056 GCA_964626295.1 uncultured Alkalibaculum sp. | reverse complement strand
TTTTCCACCTGGAGCATCTTTCGCAATGTATTCTGTAACGTAATCATAAGTATTCAATATGATCTTTGTGATGCTATCTTCATCAATCCATTTAACAAAATTTTCTCCTTGGCGAGGATTTTTCTTGCCTGTTCTACCTAGAAGAGTTAATCTGTAATATTTTTTTTCGCTACGAGTCCACGCGCCTGTTGGGCAATTTAATACACATTCTCCACAACCGATGCACTTTTCATGATTTCTTTCTACTTTATAGTTTACTGTTTCTAAAGCAGCTACAGATTTTTTGCGGCACTTATCTACACAAGCACCACAGTTAACGCAACGGTCTTTATTGTACTGTGGCACAGTCATTCCTATAATGCCAAAATCGTGCATTCTAACCTTTGCACAGTCATTATGGCAACCTGTTAAAGCAATTTTAAAGTGTAAATCATTTGGAAATATGGCTTTTTCAATTCGCTGAGCAAATCCAGATGTATCGTAACATCCATAAGGACAGACTCTATTTCCGATACAAGCCGTTACATTACGTGTTCCTGAAGCATTATAACCGCCTCCAGGATTTTCTTGATTAATATCTAAACCCTCAATAATTGGTTGTAATAGTTCATTGACTTTTGGCATATCTTCATATGCAATACCAGGTACTTCAAAGCCCTGTCTCGCTGTAATATGTACTGTTCCATTTCCGTATGTTTCTGCAATATTTTGTATCATAGATAAAAACTTTGCATCTAGGTGACCACCAGGAACTCGAATTCGGGATGCAGTGATTCCCCTGTGCTTTGTTACACGAAAAGCGTTCTTTTTTAGTTTTTTTGTATTCATATCCATACTAGCTTCTCCCCCTTAATCCAATAATTGGCGGCCTTTTGTATAATTAAATACTGGGCCATCTAAACACACATACACGTCATCGATCTTACAGTGACCACATTTTCCTAGGCCACAACACATTTTTCTTTCTTGTGAAATCCAAATGTTTTCTTCTTGAAATCCGATATCTAGTAGACTTAATGTTGAAAATTTCATCATTGGAGGCGGTCCTACAACTACAGCTACTGCTTCTTCTATTTTTTCTAATTGCAGTTTTGGAATATATTCTGTAACCATGCCTACATTACAAATAAATCCTTCTTCAGCACAATCTACAGTCAAAATCACGTCCATATTTTTTTCCCATTTTTCAAAATCTTTTGTAAACAGAATATCATTAGGGCTCTTGAATCCTGCAATGAAAGTAAGAGACTTAATTTCATCTTTATGATCGCTAAAATAATCTATCACTCCCCTAACAGGAGAAACACCTGTACCACCAGCTACAACAACTAAATCTCTCCCCTTATACTCTTCAATATCAAAACCATTTCCATAAGGCCCTCTTAAAAACAATTTGTCCCCTACATAGTGCTCAAAAATTTCATCGGTTACTATACCTACTCGGCGTACAGTTAAATCGATGGTTCCATCTCCTATACCACTTACAGAGATTGGGGCTTCTCCAAACTTAGGAATAGAGACCTCAAAAAACTGTCCTGGTTTTACAGGTCCTGTAAATGCCATTCTAAAAGTGTATTCGATATCTGTATGCTTAATTACTTCCTTTATTTCCGATTGAAATGGAATGTATTCATTTTGCATTATTTAGACACCTCCTGCATTGCATCTTCTAATTTATTGAGGATTTTTGAATAAGAGATATACTCTGGACATACATCATCACAACGTCCACAGCCGGTGCACATATGATAGCCATTTCTCTTTTTGTAGTCATAAACTTTATGCAGTACTTTAAATCGCATTCTTTGACCATTTTTCTTTCGGTAGCTTCCGCCCCCTGCTACATCTGTAAATCCATCAACCATACAGGAAGCTTGTACTCTTCTACGCTCACCAACTTTGCCATTGTCTGTGTAGAAGATATCGTGCATTGTAAAGCAAGTACAAGTAGGACATGAGAAATTACATCTACCACAATTAATGCAACGGCTATCGTATTCATCCCACATTGTTGAGTTGAAAATGTCTAGTGTAATATTTTCTGGAATAGATACTCTTACCATCGTCTCTGTTACGTGTGCAGGAACTACTTCCTCTATACTAGAGCTATTAGCTGAAAAGAGGTCTTCCCAATCATTATTTTTATTATCTATGTAGACTATATCTCCTTTTCGTTCTAATGAAGCATCATAATCTTTACATTCATTTGTACCCATATCTACGCAGAAGCAACTATCAAATGCATTTTCGCATCCTATTAACACAAATTTCATTTTATTCCTTAGTCTCTTATAGTAATAGTCTTCTGGGCCATTATGTAAATATATCTCATCTAGTCTCTTTACACTGTGCAAATCACAACTTCTAAGGAGTACAATTGCGCCTTTTTCGGGTGAATCTGCCTCTTTCACTTCATCTTCTGTAAAGAAGAAAAGGGTTTCAGATAGAGGAATAAGAATCTCTTTAAAAGAAAAGCTAGACTTTTCATCAAAAACAATTTCCTCTACTCTTTGTACTTCTCCATAGCGTATGACGTCCGTATCTGAAAAAGCTCCCCCTCCTACAAAACGTTTTGGGGCATAAATTACATTTTCTTCAGACCATTGCTTAAATACATCATTGGCTTTTTCTAGCGTCAAATGATAACCCATGTTTACACCTCTCTCTTTTTAATTTAAAGCCCATTTAGGACTACTTGCTCACTATTTTTATTTTATATACTGTTTATTGTTTGTTTTTTATTTTTCAAATATAATATATAATCTAAAAGCATTAATCACAGTGATATTTATCACGAGTTTAATATTTTTATATGTCTTTTCAATCTTCTAAGTATAGTTTATCTATTGTTTCGCTATTCTTCAAGTAGTTTTTCACTTTCTTTCTTATTATGACATAATATGCAATGATAAAATGAAATTTAGAATGGTTTCCCTATTTGAATTCTGTAGAACATTCCTCTAGTTGTCTTTTATTTATCAATAACAGTATAGTGTATAAATAATCGAGTAGCTAGAAAATAGGATAATTAGTCCTATTTTCTTCGCTCTCACAGA
>CAZVEI010000273.1:0-3074 GCA_964626295.1 uncultured Alkalibaculum sp. | reverse complement strand
AATAGGACGTCGCGGATTTACAGAACAAAGAAAGTCTCTGAATATCAGAGGCTTTCTTTATGCCTAGGACTAAGCGATTCGCGAAAATTCCTTTGGAATTTGGCTCTCTGCTTATGGGAGAATAGGACGTCGCGGATTTACAAAAAAGACTCACGTTTATCGTGAGTCTTTTTTCGTTCTACCTTCTACATAAAAATATCTAGCCGAGTCATCCAGAGCAGCGAGGCGACGAAGGGTCTCTACATATTACCTACAAAATCTATGATAAGCTAAAGGCTGCTTTATTGTACAATATTCAATGTTTATTTTTCATTGTTCAGTGAAAGTTTTACCTTTGGGGAGCGTTTTTTAAAGTTTTGCTTTACACCTTAAGGGTTTTTCCGACCAACCAACCAAGATGGTTGTTAATAATCTGTATCTTTAGGTGCTAATTCTCTCAAATACGGATATATTTATAATAGAACCAGTTTATTAACATCATCTTGAAAAAAGGAGTCCACCATGAATAAAAGAGGTGTTTCAAAAGGCATACTATTCTCTGTTATTGCTATTATGGTCATTGCAATTGTCATATTTTTGTCCATGAATCAGTTCTATGTAGACTACTTGTGGTTTGAATCACTTGGGTATACAGATGTATTTATGAAGGAATTAGTCACTAAAATTCAAATTAGTCTCCCTTTATTTATTATCTCTTTTCTGTTTTTTATGCTTTATCTAAAGGTTTTAATGAAATCTATTCTAAAAAGGATTTTACAGGTCAGATTTAGACCTAATATGAAGCTGATTTCTTTAATCAGCATTGTAATCTCCCTCTTTATAACGGGAATTGTGACAAATTCGATTTGGTATGATTTTTTAGAATTTAAGAATACAGTAGATTTTAATGCAAAAGATCCTCTATTTAATAAGGATATTTCATTTTATATATTTCAATTGCCTTTTTTAGAGCAGCTATTGTCTATACTTACTACTATATTATTTGTATTTGTTATAGCGACCATTGTTTTTACTGCGTTTTTATATTTAACGAATCCATATAAGAGTATAGAAAATGTGAGAGAGAACCGCAGCAGTTTTAGGTCTTGGGTATTTAATTTTGGGAATTTTGCCAGCAAGGAAATTGGTGTTTTTTTTGGTCTTTTCTTTTTCATTATGGCTTTTGGCTATTATATTGAGTCCTATACTTTGCTGTATTCAAACACCGGTATTTCATATGGTGCAAGCTATATTGATGTAAATTTTATCTTGCCTATGTATAGAGTACTATTTGTTTTATCCATTATGGCAGGAGCGCTTTCTATTATCTCTGGTATCCAAAGAAAGATTAGTAGATTGTTCATTGGTCCAATTTTAATCATAGGTGTAACTTTGATAGGGAGTTTGGTGACTATTGGCATAGATCGATTAATTGTTGCGCCAAATGAATATGCAAAGGAGGAGCCTTATATTATACGAAATATTGAGAGTACTCAAGTTGCATATGGAATTGATCAAGTGGAAGAAAAATCATATAATTTAGATGATAAAATAAATTTACAAGATATTAAAGATAATCAACTTACTATTGATAATATTCCCATAAACGACTATCGTCCTACATTGGATATGTATAATTCCATACAAGGTTTTAGGATTTACTATGAGTTTAATGATATTGATATCGATCGATATTATGTAGATGGTAAATACACTCAAGTCTTTATTTCAGCAAGAGAGATGAACAACAATAAGCTAGAAGACGATGCACAGACTTGGATTAATAAACACTTAAAGTATACTCACGGTTATGGTGTAGCCGTGTCTCCTGTAAATGAAGTCAATGAGACAGGTCAACCAGCACTAATAGTAGAAGATATTCCACCTGCAACCAATATAGATACTTTGCAGATTACACAGCCGGAGATTTACTACGGAGAATGCATAGATGATTACACCATTACAAATGCAAAAACCATGGAATTTGACTATCCTCAAGGCAGCGAGAATGTAGAAAGCTACTACAAGGGTATAGGAGGAATTGAATTAAATTTCTTTAATAGAGCAGCTTTTACCTTATACCATGGAGATTCGAGGATTTTACTAAGCTCTGATATAACTTCACAGAGTAGAATGCATATTCGCAGAAATATTTTAACCCGTGTAAATGCCATTGCGCCCTTTTTATCATACGATGAAGACCCCTATATCGTAGTAGCAGATGGAAAGCTCTATTGGATTATAGATGGATTTACTTTAAGTGATCGTTACCCCTATTCTAAACCTTATGATAAAGAGAATTCTTTCAATTATATTAGAAATTCTGTAAAGGTAGTCATAGATGCATATAATGGCGACGTAAATTTTTATCAAGTAGATCATCAGGATGCTATTATTAATGTGTATAATAAAATCTATCCTGGAATGTTTCAATCTATGGATGTGATGCCAGAGTCTATTCGACAGCATATTCGATATTCTCAGGAGATGTTTGATATTCAATCAAATGTATATAGAACTTATCACATGAATAACCCTAAAGTATTTTATAATAAAGAAGATCAATGGGAAATATCGAATCAAGCTTACGAACAAGAAGTAGGAGATGAAAGTATAGAATCCACCTATCTAGTCATGAAACTACCAGAAAAGGATAGAGGAGAATTTGTGCTTATGGTCCCATACACTCCAAGAGAAAAGGATAATCTTGTTGGATGGATGGCTGCAAAGAATGATGAAGATGAATACGGTAAATTAGTAGTATACAATTTTCCAAAACAAAATTTAGCATATGGTCCTATGCAAATTGAACAGCGAATTGATCAGGACACAAATATTTCACCCCAACTTACTTTGCTAGGGCAACAAGGCTCTCAAATTATACGAGGCAATATGCTAGTAATACCAATAGGAAACTCCATTCTCTACGTAGAACCAGTATATCTCTCCTCAAGCGGAGCAGAAAGAAGCATGCCAGAAGTTAAAAAGGTGATCGTATCTTATGGCAATAAGATCATAATGGAAAACACTCTAGATCAATCCCTTCGAAAACTCTTCGGCACCTCAACAGAAAAGCAAGAAGAACAAAAACAAAA
>CAZVEI010000272.1:0-3083 GCA_964626295.1 uncultured Alkalibaculum sp. | reverse complement strand
GTACACAGTAGTAAAAGATAATTATTTGTTTATTTTTTCATGCGATAGCCGTGGCATTATTAAAAATTTGCGTGCGAGGAAGGGTCAATATTCTCGTATCAGGAGGTACAGGCAGCGGAAAGACGACCCTTTTAAATATTTTATCTGGTTTTATTCCTAGTACAGAGCGAATTGTCACGATTGAAGATGCTGCAGAATTACAGCTTCAACAAGATCATGTGGTTACTCTAGAAGCTAGACCAGCAAATATGGAGGGAAAAGGCAAAGTGACTACACGAGATTTAGTGGTCAATTCTCTTCGTATGAGACCTGACCGAATTATCGTAGGAGAGGTTCGAAGCGGAGAGGCTTTAGATATGCTTCAAGCCATGAATACAGGTCATGATGGTTCTCTTACTACAGTACATGCTAATACGCCAAAGGACAGTCTCTCTCGTCTTGAAACTATGGTCATGATGTCTGGAATGGAACTACCCTCTAGAGCTATAAAAGAGCAAATTGCATCTGCTATAAATATGATTGTACAAGTTGCCCGCTTAAATGATGGCTCTCGAAAGGTAACAAAAGTCACAGAGATTACAGGAATGGAAGGGGAGACCATTACCACTCAAGATATCTATGTTTTTGAGCAAGAGGGATTTGATGCCCATGGGAACATTATAGGAAGACATGTTCCTACAGGAATTGTACCTACATGTATGGGAAAAATACGAGCAGCAGGAGAAAACATACCCCCAGGTATATTTATTGAACAAGGAAATTCTCAGAGGAGGTTTTAAAGGTGGAGGAATTTATTTTATTTGGTGCTTTTTTGACAGTGGTCTTTTTAGTCCTTAGCATATACTCTCTTATCTTCTCTCCAAGGATAGATACTCTGTCCAGAATGGAAAAGATTACAAATGACCAAGACTATTATGAAGAATATAGCCAAGAACCCAAAAGAGACATAAGAGAACAATTAAACCTTATACTTGCTCAATTAGGTAAGCTCATGCCAAACCGAGCTTATTCGGAAAAGACTAGAGTAAAATTAAGTCAAGCAGCAGTCCTTATGAAGCCTGAAGAATTTATAGGGCTATGTTTTATATGTAGTATTCTATTTGGGGGAATACTCTTTTTGCTTTTACGCTCTGTCTTAGCACTATTATTCATACCTATCGGATTTATCCTTCCGAGGGTATTTTTAGGAATGAAGAAAAATGCACGAATGCTTAAAATAAACCATCAATTGCCCGAAGCCCTTAATATTATAGGAAATGGTTTGCGAGCTGGTTTTAGTTTTACTCAAGCTATGGCAGTAGTCACAAGAGAATTAAAAGGTCCCCTTAGCGATGAGTTTAGAAAAGTCCTTCGAGATAATTCTTATGGAAAGCCATTAGATGAAGCTCTTATGGAAATGTCACAAAGGACAGATGACGAAGATTTAGATATGTTTATTACTGCTCTCATCATTCAAAGACAAGTTGGAGGGAATCTTGCAAATATATTAGATACCATCTCTCAGACAATTCGGGAACGAGTTCAAATTAAAGGAGAGATAAAATCTTTGACGGCTCAAGGGAGAATGTCAGGGATTGTAGTAAGCATACTTCCTATAGCCCTTGCCTTAGGACTTTCTGTCATTAGCCCTGGATACTTAGATAGTTTATTTACCACGACGATAGGTAAGATTATGATATTTGCTGGAGTATTTCTTGAACTCATTGGAATTATTGTGCTAAATAAATTAGTTGATGTAAAAGTATAAAGTGAGGTGAAGATATGGAGACATTACTATATATCGTTGCTTTTGTGACTACTATTGCACTTGTATTGTTCATCAATGAGATGTTTTTTGCCAACAAAAAGGCAGTAAAAGATAGACTTGAAGTATTTGTAGATATAAAATATTTACCAGAAGATGAGCGAACTATGAGAAAATCCTTTTCTGAGAGAATTGTAAAACCCTCTTATGAAAGACTATTACAATCTATAAGCAATTCTACACCTAAAGGACTACAAGAAAAATACGAAAACACTATAATTATGGCAGGATCCCCCAAAAATGTAAACTTTGCTAGAACAGTAGCCCTTCAAATCATGTTTAGTTTACTTTTGGCACTTTTCTTATATACCGTTTCTGCAAATGGAGAGAGCACCAATTACCTTTTGATTATGATAGGGGCTGCAATTGGATTTATCTTACCTTACCGAATGATCAAGATAAAAGCAGATCAGAGAAAGGAAGAAATCACTCGCGCCTTACCAGATGTCCTAGACTTGCTTTACGTTAGCGTAGAAGCAGGCTTGTCTTTTGATATGGCTTTAAAGAAGACAATAGACAAGATTACAGGGCCTTTAAGCGATGAATTTAATAAAGCTTTAGAAGAAATACGCTTAGGAAGAAATAGACAAGAAGCTTTACGAGCTATTGTAAAAAGAACTGGAGTAGACGATTTATCCACCTTTATCACTTCCGTCATACAAACAGAACAATTAGGCAGTGATATTGCCAATATGCTTCAAATACAGTCTACTACTATGAGGCAAAAGCGCAGACAAAGGGCAGAAGAAGCAGCGAGAAAACTCCCTGTAATCATGTTATTTCCCCTTGTGTTTTTTATTTTTCCTACATTATTTATTGTAGTGTTAGGACCAGCCATCATTCGGATTATGGACACTCTTGGTAGCGGGTTTTAATGTAGAGTATTTACGTAGAAGTTTAAAACGAAGGGATAAGTAGGTGACAAAGGAAGATTCTAATAGTAAGGATTATATTATGGAGGTATTCTATTTGTATAAACATAAAAAAGCTAAATATTATCTCATCTTTCTTGTTATAATGGTAGTTATCTTTAGCATGAACATTGTGACTGCAGCCCATATTTTTATTGACCGATTGAGCCCAAAAGATTATCTGGGTATTATTACATTTAATTCGAAAGAAGAAGTAATCCTCCCTATACAAACAGAGTCTACTGTAGAAGGCACCCCTAGAACAGCCTACATATATTGGGGACTTATTGGATTGCTTATTGTTGCTCCACTTCTCATGGTTTTATTAGGATGGCTTTTTTACAAGATTTATGTCTATAAACATACTA
>CAZVEI010000271.1:0-3084 GCA_964626295.1 uncultured Alkalibaculum sp. | reverse complement strand
CAAAGACTCCAGAGCTAATGGATAAAATTCCTCCAATGAATTTTTTCCATAAAATAGGCCACCAATCCATTTTAAGAGCCCCAATGAGTTCACCCTCTACTTGAGGAATGCCCCCACCTTTAATATTTGGTTCACTTTTGTTTAAAAAACCAATAAATATGGAGACAATTAATGAGGCAAGGACCCATAATACAATCCACTTAGGTTCCTCTTTTAGCAATCCATATACATTAAATACGAGATGAAAAGCTTTTTCGATTATTAGTCGAAAAAGGCTTACGACAAACCCACCTGCTATTCCTACTAAGATGCCCTTACATGTAAAGGCAACTCTAGTATCGTTTAAAAGTTTTATTGTCCTTTTTTTCATATTAAATTCTTCTTTCTATAAAAATGATATTTTTATCTATCATATCTCTATTATTTTGTAAATTCAAGGCTAATATCTGATGAACAATAGACTAGCAATGGTTAAACCGTGGTATACTATTTACAAAATATATCATTCTGACTTTATCCTGTCATACTTTTTTATTAAATTATCTTTATCTTTCTCAACTTTTGGTATAAACTTATATGGTTATAATGAAAGTGTTAATAATATAATTAAAATAGATGAACATAGGAGTTGGTTTAAATGGCTCGAATGGTAGGTACTGTTGTACGTGGAGTGCGAGCTCCAATTATAAATAAGGGAGACTCACTTGTTGACATTGTAGTGGATAGTATCCAAGAAGCTTCCAAAAGTGAAGGCTTTTCTGTACAGGAGAAAGATGTAGTAGCCATTACAGAATCTGTAGTAGCTAGGGCTCAAGGAAATTACGCCACAATAGATCATATAGCCAAAGATATTGAAACAAAGTTTGGCGATGATACAATAGGAGTAATTTTTCCAATACTAAGTCGAAATCGCTTTTCAACTTGTTTGCGTGGCATTGCAAAAGGAGCAAAAAAGATAGTACTAATGCTTAGTTTCCCTGCGGATGAAGTAGGTAATCACTTAGTTGAAATTGACGATCTAGATGAAAAGGGAGTAAATCCATGGTCAGATGTTCTAACAGAAGAGGAATTTCGTAATCATTTTGGCTATGAGAAACACTGTTTTACAGGTGTAGATTATATTGATTATTACAAGTCTATTATTGAAGGATATGGTGTAGATTGTAAAATCATTTTTTCAAATAATGCTAAGAGCATACTTGATTATACAAAAAGCGTGCTTACATGCGATATTCATACTCGTATTAGAACGAAGAGAGTGTTAAAACAAGTAGGTGCTCAGAAAATTTATGGTTTAGATGATATACTATCTAGTTCTGTTGATGGTAGCGGCTACAATAAAGAGTATGGTCTTTTAGGTTCTAATATGGCTACAGATGATTCTGTAAAACTTTTCCCAAGAGATTGTCAGCCAATAGTAGAAGAAATACAAGCAATGTTTAAAGAAAAGACTGGTAAAAATGTAGAAGTAATGGTATATGGTGATGGCGCTTTTAAAGACCCAGTAGGTAGAATATGGGAGTTAGCAGATCCAGTGGTATCCCCAGCGTATACATCTGGACTCGATGGAGTGCCTAATGAAATCAAATTAAAATACCTTGCAGACAATGATTTTGCTCATTTAAGTGGAGACGAGCTTAAATGTGCTATATCTGACTATATTAGAAATAAAGAGTCCGATTTAGTTGGTTCTATGGCTTCTCAAGGAACTACTCCAAGGAAAATTACAGATTTATTAGGTTCTCTTGCAGATTTGACTTCAGGTAGTGGAGATAAAGGAACGCCTTTAGTTTATATTCAAGGTTATTTTGATAACTTTACAGAAGAATAAATAAAATAAAAACACCAATTGTGAACTGCACCCCCAATTGTTAGACACATCTAACAATTGGGGGTGCAGTTTTTTTATGGCTAAACTTACCTATAGACGAGAAAATGCAAAATTCTCGTCACTAAACTTCGTAAAATAAGTAAATCACGAACGCAAGCAATTGTTGAACAATGGTTTAACCACTGTTCAATTATCGTTTAACTATTGTTCGAGAGGTATCGAAAAAAGTCGAAGTATACTATAATATTATAAAAGGGGGTGTCAATGATATAATGAATAAATCAAACAAAAAAAAGACACATTCCTACAATATGTTTTTATTTTATATTATTATTCTAATCTATTTGGAGTTTGTCTTTAGGATATTCACAATTGGCAATGTTCAATTGAAAGATGTTTTATTAATTATTATTTTTAGTCTTACTTATGCAAGTATCTTTTACATTCTAACAGGTATATTAAAAAACAAAGGTAGCTTTTTTATGTCCATTATTCTGACGGGAATGGTTACTTTTATGTTTGCATCACAATTGATCTACTACAAAATCTTTAATATGTTTTATACTATGTACTCTGCAAAAAATTCAAGCCAAGTGCTTGAATTCTGGAGGGAGATTATCTTTGCTATTTTACAAAACATTTTACTAGTAGCACTAATATTCTTACCTGTTTTTATTCTTCTTCTCGGAAGAAAAAGATTCCTTCCACTGAAAGGATGTAAGGCAAGGATTCAACTTGTCTTAGGTTTATGTACGATTATTTTCTATTTCTTCAGTACTGGGGTAATTTACGCTACAGATAGAGGGCCAAATTCGTCCTATGATGTTTATTATAATACAAATTTTCCTTTGTTATCTATGGAAAAGCTAGGTTTAATCACTACAATGAGATTAGATATTCAAAGATACCTGACAGGGTGGTCACCTTCTTTAAGCGTCATGTCCCCTGGAGTACAAGAGGTAACTACCACAGAAGAGAAAGAAGAAATGGTCCTTGAGTATAACACGATAAACATTGATTTTGATCAGCTCATTTCAGAGGAAGACAATAAAGAAGTAAAGGAAATGCATAAGTACTTTAAAAATGTTGAGCCTACAGCTAAAAATGAGTATACAGGTAAATATAAGGGCTATAACCTAATAATGATTACAGCAGAAGGATTTTCACCTTATGCAGTACGCAAGGAAGTAACCCCTACTTTGTATAAGATGATTCATGAAGGGTATCATTTTACGAATTTTTATACGCCGTTG
>CAZVEI010000270.1:0-3085 GCA_964626295.1 uncultured Alkalibaculum sp. | reverse complement strand
GGCTCAAATGCAGTGGGATATAAAAACTACCCTGACAATGTCCTTAAAGCATTTATCAAACAATCTGCAAATTCTGGCATCGACGTATTTAGAATTTTTGACTCTCTGAATTGGATGGAAGCTATGAAGGTGCCAATTGAAGAAGTCTTAAAGCAAAATAAAGTAGCTGAAGTAGCTATGTGTTATACAGGTGACATTTTAGATCTTAAAAAGACCAAATACAATTTAGATTACTATGTAAAAATGGCAAAAGAGATTGAAAAGACAGGAGCGCACATTTTAGCGATTAAAGATATGTCCGCTTTACTAAAACCAGCAGCTGCATATAAGCTGATTTCAACTCTAAAAGAAGAAGTAAATATTCCAATTAGACTTCACACTCACGACACTACAGGAAATGGTGTGGCTACAGTGTTGATGGCATCAATAGCAGGAGTAGATATTGTAGACACTGCTTTAAATGGTGTGAGTGGACTGACAAGTCAACCAGCATTAAACTCTGTTGTAGCGGCATTAGAAAACACACCAAGAGATACAGGTATGGATATTATCGAATTGCAACAACTATCTGATTACTGGACTTCTGTTAGAGAAGTCTACTCAGAATTTGAATCTGGCCTAAAATCTGGTAGCGTTGAAATTTATAAATATGAAATACCAGGTGGACAATACTCTAATCTCAAAGCTCAAGTAGAGAGCTTCGGTTTAGGTCATAAGTTTACAGAAGTGAAAGAAAAATATCTAGAAGCCAACGAATTATTTGGTGACATCGTAAAAGTAACGCCATCCTCTAAAGCTGTTGGGGATATGGCTATATTTATGGTACAAAACGACCTTGAGAAGCAAAACATACTTGAAAGAGGCAAAAACTTATCCTTCCCTGATTCCGTAATGGATTTCTTTAGAGGTATGATTGGTCAACCAGAAGGCGGTTTTGATCCGGAACTACAAAAAGTAGTGCTTAAAGGAGAAGAACCAATTACTGTAAGACCAGGAACATTATTAGAAGATGTAGACTTTGAAGCCATTAAGAAAGAATACAAAGATACGTATAAATTGCAGTTAGACGATAAGGATGCCATATCTGTAGCCCTTTACCCGAAAGTGTTTAAAGAATACGTAGAGTATTTTGCACAATACGACGAGTACATGAGGATGGAAAGCCATGTGTTCTTCTATGGATTAAAAGAAGGAGAAGCTGCCCAAATCGAAGTAGATACTGGAAAGAGCTATATGGTAAAACTAGTATCAATAGGCAAGACAGATGAAATGGGTAGAAGACCAGTTATATTTGAAGTAGATGGATTTAGAAGAGATATCTTCATCGAAGACAAAAAATCCTTAACAGCCATCAATAAAAAAATCACCCAAATGGCAGAAAAGGGAGATCCACTACAAATTGGTTCAAGTATACCAGGTACTGTAGTAGATGTACTAGTTAAAGTAGGCGATGAGGTAGTAGTAAATCAACCACTAGCTATCATTGAAGCCATGAAGATGGAAACAGAAGTAGTGACGACAACAGCAGGAGTAGTAGAAGACATTCTAATCTCAGCAGGCCAAGGTGTTCAGTCGGGAGAATTGCTAATAAAACTTAAATAAGGTGGTCAGGTAGTCGGGTGGTCAGCAAAACCAATACTCGCCTTCGGGCGAGGTAAAGACCCGAGTTCCTGCTTTGTCATCCTGAGCGAAGCGAAGGATCTTGACCCGCAGAGCCAATCCCAAACCCAATCTCGCCTTCGGCGAGATTGGGTTTGGCTGACCACCTGGGTACAAACAAGAAAACCACCCAAAGGGTGGTTTTCTTGTTTGCAGCCCTACAGAAGTAAAAAAAATATAACATTATCCTAATATCCATGTTCTTACAAGTAAAATGGTGTATAATATTTACTATGTTGTAGTAAAGGTAGGTATTTAAATGTCTCAGATTTCTAATCTTTTTGATAATCTCTTAATACTAGTAAGGCCATCAAGCATTATTGATATTGTAATAGTTGCTTTTGTCGCGTATAAAATCATACGTTGGATTCAGTTTACTCAAGCTGCGCAAGTTGCAAAGGGTATTCTTTTTTTGTTACTTGCAACTCAAATGAGTGAATGGTTTGGACTTCATACTGTAAATTTTTTGCTTAGAAGCGTAATGACCGTAGGGTTTATTGCTCTTATTATTGTCTTTCAACCAGAGCTTAGGAGGGCTTTAGAGCAACTTGGGCGTACTAGTTTTTGGAAGAGTAGATTTACCGTAGACAACAAAGAAACAGAAAGAACCATAGAGGAGATCATTGAAGCTATTGGAGAAATGTCAAATACGAAAACAGGCGCATTGATTATTTTAGAGAAGGAAACAGGTTTAGACGATATTATTATGACAGGAACACGACTAGAATCCGTAGTTTCAAGCGAATTGATTCAGAATATTTTTACGCCCAATACCCCACTTCACGATGGAGCCATAGTAATAAGAATGGGTGAAAATAAATTAAAGGCTGCTTCTTGTTTATTGCCTTTAACCGAAAATAAAAACGTAAATAGAACTCTTGGAACAAGGCATCGAGCTGCATTAGGTATGTCTGAAAATTCAGACGCTATTGTATTAGTTGTGTCTGAAGAATCTGGTGTAATCTCCTATGCTAGTAAAGGCAGATTGTACCGTTATTTGGACATAAAGAGCATGAGAGAGTTCTTAAGAGAAGAGTTTAATTCAAAGGAAGAATCGCCGAAGAAATTTAAGTTTTGGGGGAATAATGATGAACAAGAGTGAACCTAAAATCGCCATTATAATATCCCTAGCAATTGCCATTGTACTCTGGTTTTATGTAATGGGGGAAGTGGATCCTAATATAACTCAACGATTTAGCAATATACCTGTCCGCATAGAAAATAGAAACAGTTTAGAAGAAAAAGGTTTGGTATTATCGATAGACCAAGAATACACTGTAGATATTAGCGTATATGGCCGCACGAGTAGTTTATATAATCTTAGAAAAGATATTGAAGCATCTATTGATGTGTCAAATATTAATGATAAGGGAGAATACAACTTAGAAGCAAGCATCCATGGTTTGCCTGATGTGGTTCAATTAAA
>CAZVEI010000269.1:0-3110 GCA_964626295.1 uncultured Alkalibaculum sp. | reverse complement strand
GATATGCTTTTTATCTGCTGCATATCCATAAGGGCTTATAATAGGTAAAAGCTCTCCTTCTTTTATATTCATTGCCCTTGCAAACCCTTTGCGATCAAAAGTACCTCCAAGCCAGCAAGTTCCAAGACCTAAATGTGCCAAATAAAGAACAAGAGCCTCAAATTCATAACCGAGGGCTTCTAATGTCATTGATTCTAGCTTTATTGTTGTACCAATATAATTTCTTGCTCCTTTTATTACCCCATAGGTACCAAGTTTCTTTTTTTCCTTAGAATCTTCTATATGAAAAAGGTGAAGATGGACTTCTTTGCCAAAAGGATTGTCTAGAGAATCTATGAAGACCTTTATTTCATTTATCTTTTCCGCTTCAATCCCTACATCTTTATAATTCCTCACACTGTATCTTTTTTTTACTACCTCTTCTATTGAAAAATCTATATTCATCCTAATCACTCCTCTATATATTATACTCTAATCTAGATTACCTAGCTATTCTTTCAAATAATCAACGTGATCTTCAGTTCTTCTTTTATACATTTATAAGACTCAAATTATAATATATTGACAACAGTTATATACTGTTATATACTGTTTGCATCAGGAGGATACAAACATATGCATATAATAATAAACAATTCATCCATGATACCCATCTACGAACAGATAATGGATCAAATGAAAACAGCAATTCTTAATGAAGACTTTTTTGAAGGTGATGTTTTACCTTCCGTTCGAGGATTGGCAAAAGAATTAAAAATAAGTGCTCTTACAGTCAAAAAGGCATATGACCATCTTGAGCAAGAGGGCTTTACTGTAACGGTTCACGGTAAAGGTACATTTGTAGCAGAGACTAATAAAGAATTACTCAAAGAAGAACATCGAAAAGAAGTCGAATGGAATTTAGAGCAGGCAATTTTAAAAGGAAGAAGATGTGGTTTAAGCGATGAAGAAATCCGCAATTTATTTGAACTTATTATGGAGGAATGAAGATGCTAATAATCAACAATTTAATTAAAAATTATGATGGATTTGCTTTAAATTGCTCTCTAAACGTTTTACCAGGATCGATTACAGGATTAATTGGAAAGAATGGGTCTGGAAAAAGTACAACTTTTAAGGCCGTGCTGGGTCTAATACATATCGATGGTGGTAGTATAAAGATTTTAGGTAAAGATATTAAACAGATTACAAATCAAGATAAACAAAAACTTGGTGTTGCCCTATCTGACTCTGGCTTTAGCACATATCTTACTATACAAGATATTACATATATTTTAAAAAATATGTACGATGACTATGATAATGAAAAATTCCTTGCTCAATGTAATCAATTCAATTTACCAATAAATAAGAAAATCAAGGAATTTTCCACAGGAATGAAAGCAAAATTGAGAATAATGGTAGCAATGAGTCATAATGCAAATTTATTGATTTTAGATGAACCTACAGTAGGTCTTGATGTAATGGCTCGTGACGAATTACTTAATCTATTACGAAATTATATGGAAGAAGATGATAATCGCTCTATTCTTATTAGTTCTCATATTTCATCTGATTTAGAAAGCTTATGCGATGATATTTATATGATACATGATGGGAAAATTATTTTGCACGAAGAAACGGATACTCTACTGAATGACTATGCATTGTTGAAATTAGATCAAAAACAGTTTGAACAATTAGATAAACAATATATCGTAAAGTATAAAAAAGAAGCATATGGATACAGTTGCTTAACAAACCAAAAGCAGTTTTATATAGAAAACTACCCAGATATCATAATTGAAAAGGGAAATATCGATGATCTTATTACAATGATAGGTAGGGGTGTTGAAATATGAAAGGAATGCTAATTAAGGATATAAGGCTAATGCTTCAACAAAAAAGATTTTTTATTTTGTTAATTTTTATTGCTATCTTTATTAATAGTAATTCTGATGATTATTTTATAATAGGGTACTTAACTTTTGCTTGTTCCATTTTTGTACTAAGCACTATAAGCTATGATGAATACGATAATTGTTATCCATTTTTAATGACTTTACCCATTGATAGAAAATCATATGTAAAAGAAAAGTACCTCTTTGGACTATTGTTAGGCGGATCTGCATGGATTTTAGGAGTTATGATATCTCTAGGATCTCATATTGTAGGGACTCAAGATCTTGTATATACAGAATTCCTTTTAATGGCCACTGTTTACATACCAATTTTTATGATACTGCTAGCCATCACAATCCCATTTCAACTAAAGTTTGGTGGAGAAAAAAGTAGAATTGTTATGCTAGGTACAGCTGGCATTGTATTTTTAGTCGTTCGTTTCTTAATTAAGCTAGCAGAGAATATGGGAATAGATATTAATGCAATAGGAAATGCGCTATCTGCTGTTCATATAGGTCTTATTAACTTAGTCCTAATTCTAGCTGCAGTTGTAGGCTTATTCATTTCTTATATCATAAGTTCTGCAATTATGGAGAAGAAGGATTTTTAACGAAATGGCATCTTTATAAAAACATCATAAACACCGATTTTGTTTTGTCCTTAAGAGGAAAGGCAGATTTTTCGCTTTTCCTCTTTTATTGCTTTTGGATTTATTGATATTGAAAAGCCTTGTTGTAGGTATCATACGTCAAAAGCATGATTTAGTGGACCACTTCCCGCACCTAAATCAAGCATAGCCAATAAAGCAGCAGAGATATAATTCTTTGCTTTTTCTACGGATATATACAAGTCTTCTCCCTTGGCAAGATTAGAGGCGATTGCGCTAGAAAGGGTACAACCTGTACCGTGAGTATTTGAATTATCAATTCGTTTTCTATAGAACCAACGATATTCTCCACTACTGTACAATAAATCATTGGCATCATTCATATTGTGCCCACCCTTGCAAAGAACTGCACAATTATAAGCTTTGCTGATAATTTCTGCTGCTTTTATCATATCATCAGCACTTTTTATCCTCATAGATGAAAGCACTTCAGCCTCTAGAATATTTGGAGTAACAATAGTGGCGAGGGGCAACAATTTTTCTTTTAGCGTACTTATAGCATCATCAGTAATAAGCTTAGCACCACTAGTTGCTATCATAACAGGATCAATGACAATATTTT
>CAZVEI010000268.1:0-3114 GCA_964626295.1 uncultured Alkalibaculum sp. | reverse complement strand
AAGCGACTAAAACATAACCTAGCTCTTCTTCTATTTGTTTAATCTTTTCTTCTTGCTCTTCTGTTAAATTAGCAATTTGCATTTACATACCCTCCTTTAACATAATTTCTAATTTTAGTATAGGCAATTGTTTGTAATTCATACGAAATAATTACCTAAAAAGTATTTAATATTCATATCTAAAACTTATGTGGTATAGTATAAATAAGAGAGAAGGTAAATGAAGCACTCCTATGCCATTATTGAATAATATCTTTAAAATAAGCCACTAGTGTACTTTTTGAGAGCCACTACTATGGATTTGATAATAAAAGATATAAGGGACAATTTCATATGATTATATGAAATTGTCCCTTATATCTTGTTAACATTCGTCATTCGATTATTAAGAGGATTCAGTTTAATTAGATAATGTTGCAGCTACTATTTATATGAATAAATGCTCAGAAAATTTAACCCATTTACTTACTAAATCATATCTGCTATTTCATAAATAAGACCTTCTGTTTTGTCCCAACCAAGGCATGCATCCGTGATAGACTGACCATAGTTTGTGTCTGTTTCTGGTTGAGAGCCATCCACCAGATAGCTTTCAATCATCAGCCCCTTGACCATTTTTCCAATGATATCCGACCTCATGGCACTATGAAGTACTTCTTTTGCAATTCTTGGCTGCTCTTGCCATTGCTTCATGGAATTTGCGTGATTGCAATCCACAACAACAGCAGGATTTTTCAGATTGCTTTCAGCATACATTTGCGCCAGTATAATCAGGTCTTCATAATGGTAGTTCGGTATGTTCGTTCCATAATGATTTACAGCCCCCCGCAATATGGAATGAGCTAATGGATTACCATCGCTTTCTACTTCATCTCCATCAAAAATATACCGATGGGACATTTGAGCTGCCTTAATAGAATTCAACATAACGGTTAAATCTCCGCTGGTTGGATTTTTCATACCCACCGGCTCATTGAGCCCACTGGCTGCTAATCGGTGACCCTGATTCTCCACAGACCTTGCACCTACTGCATGATAGGATAGAATATCATCCAAATATTTACTGTTTCCCGGATACAACATTTCATCGGCCGCAGTGAGGCCAGTCTCATCAATGAGCCTTCTATGCAATTTTCGAATGCTATAAATACCCTTATACATATCTGCTTGTCCATGAGCATCTGGCTGATGGAGCATACCCTTATACCCTTGCCCCGTTGTCCTTGGCTTATTTGTATAAATACGAGGTATTAAGATTAGCTTTTCTGCTACTTTCTCATTTACCTCTGCTAAACGGTACATGTAATCCATGACTGCACTTTCATTATCTGCAGAACAAGGTCCAATTATGATTACCTTTTTAGAAGATTGCCCTGTAAATACGTCCCTTATTTCACTATCCTGTTCAGCCTTTATTTTTTTAGCTGCCGGACTCAATGAAATCTCTGCCTTGATCTCATCAGGAGTAGGCATTGACCTAATAAATTTATAACCCATCTTTAAACACCTCCACTTAAGTATAATATCATATTCCTACTAATGTTAAAATATCTTACTAAATGACTAAAACAGCAATAGTTGAAAACTGTCCCTTCGAAGACTACTAAACTTCAATTCACGGAAACAGTAACTGAATTTAAAATCGATTCCCATACTCAGATTCAACTTCTATTTCAATCTGTAATTCATCACATAATTTCTTTACAAGGTACAATCCTATGCCAGTAGATTCCTTTGAATTAGGATTATCTCCTGTAAATCCTTTATCAAAAATGAAAGGAAAATCCGAATTTATATACTATCTTTCACACCGAACTTATGTTTGAAATCTTCGTAGCTATTGACCCACTCAAATTTAACTAATTCAGATACAGCTTTAAAATGCAGTTTGCCACAATGTATTTTATTTTTTTCGACATCTGCTAAGTCTTTTTCTAATTTGTCGGCTTTTGTTTCTACGATAAAATAAATACCTACTGCACCTGATTCTAGTCCTTCTTTTCTGCAAACAACCGCCCAATCGGGAGAGTAGTTACCGTAAGGTGTATCTATGACAAATCCGCCTTTTTTAAGCTTGGTGAATAAGACTACATTATCATTGGATTCAAGCTTATTAGCAAATTTTCTTTCGCCTTTGCTGTCCATTTTATAATATTCATTTAAGGCATTTTTCCTGTTTGGATTTGACTTGAAAACTCGCCATTCATCATTAAAATCTTCTTCGATGATGGTATCTGTAGCAAAAATCTGTCCTTCATCAAGCTCATAGCCATCTATGACTTCATAGGAAGAGATATTTGCTGCCTTGGAATCATTTAATCGCACCAAAATCTTTTGGGTTACCCTGTCGAGAATGTCTTGAAAATTGAGAGAATCTCTTTTTTCAATGCCATTTAATATATTAAAAATAGCAAGACGAGGTAGCATGGTATGGTGCATTATATAGTTTGCGATTTCAAAATCTCCCTTTGGGGTAACCTTTATACCTACATCAATATTAAAGGTTTTATCTCCTGATTTTTCCATTTCAAACATTTGGGCATCATTAAATCCAGCCTTACCGGTTGCAATATTCACTGCTTTGGTAACTTTAAAGTATTGTAAATATGAATTTATTTCTTCTATACATCCGGAAACAAACTTGTCCTTATCCACATTACATTTATAAAGTGTGCGTTTGGTCAAGTTGCTACTTAGTCCAAAGTAGATTTGCTGAAATTCTTTTTGGGAAACAAAGGCACGGATAGTATTAACATAGGATTCGTTATCTCCATTTTTTATTTCAATGCGACGAGAACCTTTTTCCACCATAAGGTCTGCAAAATTTTCTTTAACCTTTACAGAATGTTCTTTTAGTATTTCATCTTCAAAAACAATGTTTGCAAGAAGCTTGGTGGTTTGTTCTACATTTTTATTTAGAATATTATTACTGTCAAATACACCTTTACTCATTAGCTCCTGCTTAAATGTATCTACCAGTTCCGCAGTGATTTTTTCTTTTGGAACACCTGCTTTTTCAAGGGTAATGGTCAGGATATCTGAGGTTACTTCGTTCTTGTTGAAGTTCATGCTTTGATTAAAGTCCTCCTGAAGTACCCTTGAGAAATTCTCGTA
>CAZVEI010000267.1:0-3116 GCA_964626295.1 uncultured Alkalibaculum sp. | reverse complement strand
GCGAGCATTATCAGCCATATTACTACTAAATTCCGTGTTTCCTATATAATGAGGAGTTCCTATAATGTCTGTAAATCCAATGCTGCTCCCCATCTTAATCATTTCTACAGATTGATCTACGTTTTTTGAACCGTCATCTACGCCAAACAGAATATGACTATGTACATCAAACATTAGTTTCCTCCATATTCACCCTATATTCTCACTCTTCATATGCATACTTATAGCTATATCCACCATAGCCATAATGCCCTCTTTTAATATTGGCCTTATTTACTACAGTCCCAATAATATTGGCATCTACATTTTCTAAGGATTCAACGGTCTTTTTAAGTGCTTCTTTTTGGGTTTCTTCTAATGCAACAACTACAATAGTACCATCTGCATGTTTTGAGGTAATTAAAGCATCTGTTACAGGCTGTACTGGTGAGGAGTCTAAGATAACAATATCAAAGATTCCTCTAGCGGCATCGATGATTTCACCCATTCGCTTACTCTCTAGCATTTCTGATGGATTAGGAGGGACTGGGCCTGCTACTAATACAAAAACACCTTCTACTTTAGTGTATTTGATGCTTCGGTCTAATTCATTTTCTCTCATCAACACATTGATTAATCCATTGATATTTGGCGTGCCAAAAATTTTATGTATCCTAGGCCTTCTTAAATCGCAATCAATAATTAATACTTTTTTACCGGATTGGGCTAAAGTCGTTGCATAATTAGCCACAATGGTACTTTTCCCTTCCCCTTGCTGAGAGCTAGTAATCTGTATGATTTTTAGTTCCTTATCCACATTAGAATAGTGAACATTTGTCCTCATATTACGAAAAGCTTCAGAAACTAAAGCTTTGGGATCAGTATGTACAATAAGTGTATCCTTTATTTTACTTTTTTTTGTATTTTTCTTCATGGTGTAATCCTTCCTAAAGCATTTTATCTCTATTTGAGTTCAGGTATAATAGCTAAAACAGGATAGTCGATCATAGCCTCTACTTGCTTTGCTGTACTAATCTTTGTATTTAAGTACTCTTTAATAAATACAATAAATATACTAATCATAAGACCTAACACAAATGAAATAGCTATATTCATCATGCTTCTTGGAGCTACAGGACCATTATTCGCTTCTGCTACGTCAATAATATTGACGTTATCAATTTGCATCAGTTCGCCGACATAATCCATAAAAACATTTGCCATCTCATTAGCTATCGTAGCTGCTAGTACTGGATCCGTATTTCGAACGGTTATTTTAATAATTTCTGTATCGTTTAATGTAGTGACCGTGACCATTTGACTCAATTGGGCAGATGATATATTTAATTGTAAGCTGTCAATAACTTCATTGGTTATCGTTTTACTCTTTACAATTTCACCATATGTAGACACAAGTTGCTGGTTTAACATAACATCATTATAAGTTATATCCGCACTTTCTTGTTCATATTCCTTTGGTTTTCCAAGCATTAAAGTTGTATAGGACTCGTACTCCTTATCTAAAACAAAAAAAGTCACGATACTTGTTGCAATCATAGCTAGTAAGATGATGACAACTATAAACTTCATATTGTTTTTGAAGATATACCACAATTCTTTTAGATCTAATTCTTGTGCGCTTTCGTATTGTTCCATTTCTTAAATCCCTTCCTGTTAATCTTATTTCTCTTCAATCGTAATAAATTTGTATTAATAATATACCTGTATTATTATATCCTATCCTGTCATAAAAGTGGACAAAAAACCCCAAAATAATAAATTGTACTTTTATTATTCCTATTTTCTCCATCTTATATTTTTTATATGCTATTAAATGTATTTACAAATCGTCTATATCTTTGTTACAATGGTATTATAAAAAAATAGCGAAGAAAGGAGCATTTTGATGAAAAAGTCAGTTAAGGTACTTTCGATCTTACTGCTAATTTCCATTGTATTTTCCAGTTCTGTATTTGCTCTAAATTACCTAGGGTTTGGAATGCGTGGAAACGATGTGAAAGAGTTACAGGATGATCTAAAGGCCTTAGGTTATTTAGATATCGATAACACTACTTATTATTATGGAGCTCAAACTCGCGATGCAGTAATAGCTTTTCAAAGAGCCAACGGGTTAAAGGCAGATGGTTACTTTGGTCCTGCATCTAAAGCTACACTTGAAAGCATAAAAAGTGGTACTCAAAGCTCACCGCCGAAGACATCAACACGCTACCCTAGAGTACTTAAGTATACCATGAGTGGTAGTGATGTAAATGAACTGCAAGAAGATTTGAAAAAATTAGGTCATTTGGAGATTAACAATACTACAAATTATTTTGGTACTATGACAGTCAATGCTTTAAAGGCTTTTCAAAAATCTAGTGGAATTGGCGTAGATGGCTCATTTGGTCCACAAACCCGTACAACCCTATTAAATACACTAGATGGTACTAGCAACTCATTACCAAACAGAGGGGATCAAACTTCTACAGCAACTAAAATCAATGCTGTTATAGCAACTGCAAAATCATACATAGGTGTACCATATCTTTCAGGAGGTACTACACCAAAAGGCTTTGATTGTTCTGGTTATACTCAATATGTAATGAAAAAAAATGATATGAGCATTACGAGAACAGCCGCAAGCCAATACAAGGAAGGAACTTCAGTGGGCAGAAGCAACCTGCAGCGTGGCGATTTTGTATTTTTCGAAACCTATAAAGCTGGCGCTTCACACGTAGGCATTTACTTAGGAAACAATGATTTTATCAGTGCTACTAGCAGTAGCGGTATAAGAATTACAAAAATAAATGATAATTACTGGAATCCCCGTTACATAGGCGCAAGAAGAATTATCAGGTAACTATATATAATATAACGTTAAAAAACAAGTTCACAATCAATGGGAGCTTGTTTTTTTATCTTATGATAGTTGGTTCGTTGGATGGGAAAAGCTATAATAATGGCGAAAAGAGCCTACTAACAGACTCCTTAAATTTCATAAACAGAGGCCTTTGTGTATACAAGTCATTGGTTAATTCTCTACAATCATCAATGTCCTTATAAAAAATCCCTTTAAATTGAGTAGAAATAATTTCATCGTAAATAAAACTATTGACCTCGAAATTTAGTCTAAAGCT
>CAZVEI010000266.1:0-3116 GCA_964626295.1 uncultured Alkalibaculum sp. | reverse complement strand
ACTGTTTTAAATAAACTTTCAGCATAAGCATTGTCATTGCTGACACGTGGTCTACCGTTTGAAGGGATGATCCCTAGTGCATAAAGTGTTTCAAGCATAGTGGCACCTTTAATGGGGCTGCCATTGTCAGAATGAAGGTAAGCGTCAAATATAGCCCACATAGAACTTCCACTAGAACAGTGAGATAATACACCTAACATAACACATGGGAGGTGTTTCTTTTTTGAAACCAGATGAAAAAAGAGAAATTTGGGCTAATCGTGTAGATGAGTTTAAAACCAGTAATCTCTCACAAAAATCATGGTGTAAAGAGCAAGGTATTAACGTCAATACCTTTAGGTATTGGCTTAAGAAACGAGAAGAAAAAACGGTTAAACATTTAGACGGTTCTTTAGAAGAGTTTGAACTTGCAAGCGTTTCTATTATCAAAGATAATCATTGCCCTGAGGTCATCGTCGAAATCAATGACGTAAAGTTATCCATAAGTGCTGATTATGATGAGATGCTCTTAATTAAAGTAATAAAAACGCTAAAGAAACTATGATAAAGCAAATACCTATAGAGAAAGTACATCTAGCATTAGGCTCTACTGATCTTAGGAAATCTATTGATGGGCTAGCCCTCATTGTTGAGCATATCCTAAAGATGGATCCTTTCTCTACTCATTTATTCGCATTCTGTAATAAAAGGCAAAACCTCATCAAAATCTTAGTTTGGGATAACAACGGCTTCTGGATACACTATAAAAGACTGGAAAATGGACACTTTAAATGGCCACAAAAAGGTAGTGGTGCTTCTGTTTCCATTAGCGAAAGGCAATTTCGTTGGCTTTTAGATGGACTTAGTATCCATCAAGAAGATGCTCACAAGCCCTCATGTGAACGAGTTTTAATCTAAAAAACATACGAAACTTAAGCAGATAAAGCTTTTTTTGTAGCTGAAAATAGAGTATAATAGTAGTATGAAGAATGTATCCGGAACCAGCCAATTACAACAGAATAACGATAACGAAGATCTTAAAAATGAGAACGCAAAACTTCAACATGAGCTAGAAATAGCAAATGCCAAGATTAAATGGTATGAAGAGCAGTTTAAACTAAATGTAGCTAAAAAATACGGGAAATCCAGCGATAGTGTAGATGGCAATCAACTCTCATTTTTTAACGAGGCCGAAATATCTAAAAGACCTGAAAAAGAAGAGCCTACTCTAGAAGAGATCACTTATAAGAGAAAGAGAAAACGAGGCACGAACAAGCCTTCTTTTGAAGATCTGCCAGTAGAGAGAATCGAATATGAAATCCCAGAAGAAGAACGGGTCTGTGGTGAATGTGATTCTAAGATGCATGAGATGAGCGTTGAAACAAGAAAGGAGCTCAAAGTCATACCACCACAGGTATGTATTGTTGAGCATGTCAGAAAAGTGTACTCATGTAGACAGTGTGAGAAAACAGGTGAAAGAACTCCTATTATTACAGCCCCTATGCCAGAGCCTGTAATATCAGGTAGCTTTGTTTCGCCAAGTTTGCTTGCTTACTTAATGTATCAAAAATACTGCGCAGCACTTCCACTAGACCGCCAGGAAAAGATGTTTGCTCACTTCGGAATAGAAATCTCTAAGCAAAACATGTCTAACTGGATAATAAAAGGGTCTGAGCTTTGGCTAGAGCCATTTTTTGAAAGGCTAAAAGAAGAGCTTCTAAAAGAAACTTTTATTCAAGCAGATGAAAGCACTCTTAGAGTTCTAACAAAAGATGGCAGCCCTACAAACAGCAAGGGCTATATGTGGTTATATAAAAGTGGTAACTTTGGGAAAAAGATTGCTCTGTATGAATATCAGCCATCTAGAAGCGGAAAACATGCAAAGAATTTTCTTGAGGGTTTCGCAGGGCTTCTACAAACAGATGACTACTCCGGATACAATACTGTAAAGAATGTAACCCGAGTCGGTTGCTTTGCTCATGCTCGAAGATACTTTACAGATGCCCTTAAGATACTTCCTAAGGAAGCTGAAATAGAATCTACTAACGCTCATGAAGCACTAAAGTACTTCAGAAAGATGTTCCATCTAGAAAAGCAGTGGATGAAGTTATCTTCTACTGAGAGGCAAGAGATTAGAAATACCGAATTAAAGCCTGTACTAGAGGCTTATTTGTCATGGCTTCAATCAGTCCAGCCTAAAGTAGTAAAGAAAAGTAAGCTCGGTCAAGCGATAAACTATAGCCTCTCAAACTGGGAGCTCTTAAGTAATGTTTTACAAGATGGCCAGTGCGAGCTCAGCAATAACGATGCTGAAAGAGCTATAAAACCCTTTGTTATTGGTCGAAAAAACTATCTTTTCTGTAAATCACCTCATGGGGCAAGAGCCAGTGCCATGATATATAGTGTAGTAGAAACAGCAAAAATGAATAATCTTAATCCATTCTACTATCTAAAATATTTGTTTGAACAGCTACCGAATACAAGGTTGGATAGCCCAGATGCTCTTGATCACCTGCTTCCCTGGTCAGAAACATTGCCAGCAGAATGTAAAAATCCACTTGAGCCCAAGTAATAAATAAGTCCTATTTATGATGATTGTATTATCTCATAGATAGGACTTTATTTGTAGGTGTGCTATATTTGACGGATACATTTGAACTACTCAGCAGTGATTCGAGATGCGATAGCTTGCTTTCTAGATTTCTTGACGAATGTAAAATAGCTTAAATCTTAATAAAGCACTTCTTCAAGACCAGTATTATAGATGGTTTTCTTGTCATGCCTCTACAATCATCAAGAAATATTTTATCAGATTCCAATACTATAGCTCTCTATTTTCATATTCATCATGAATGACTTTTTCTTTAAAGATGAAAACTGTCCCTTTTGCTTTTTCTTTTGTTTTTTAATGAATTAATATCTAATTAATTTATAACATATGATTCTATCGTTTTCGTTTTTACCTTCTGCAACAATATAGTCACCTTTTTTTAAATCTTTAAAATAAATTATTGTATCTTTATTTATTTCTAGCTTAACCAGTTGTTCATTTATTTTTAAATATATGAACTTATTTTCATTATCTATTATTTCTATTTTAATGATATTTCCTTCAACTTTTCTATAGTCTAATTTTT
>CAZVEI010000265.1:0-3124 GCA_964626295.1 uncultured Alkalibaculum sp. | reverse complement strand
TGGTTATGGCATAAGTTCTTATGCAAACAATTTAGACGTGAGCATAAACAAATATATAAATCTTATACTTTAATTATATCAGATTGAATGATTAGTACAAGTTATGGTAAATATATAACAATCACTAAAATTCTACTTATCTATATAATATGTACTTTTATTCTAAAAACATTTTTTTAGAATACCCAGATGCTAGTGACTAGCGACTAAAGTCTCCCAGGCACTTTCTTATGCCGTATTTCAATGCCTCCTAATATGGCATTGGAATAGAATATTACGGTCTTTTTTGAAAGGCCAGAACTTTTCTGGGAATAAGAAGCATTTGCAATAATTCCACCCGTTGATTTATCAATAAGTTCAACTCCACCTAAAATAGCAGTGCCTTTACATTCTATATTAATGTCTTGTGGAACGATGACTTCAATTCCCCCCATTACTGCAGTTAAGTCTACAATTGTTTTTTCTTGAGGGATTTCTGCCAAAGTTAAGTCTAATTCAATACCACCCCAAAAAGCCACAAATGAACTGTCTTTTAGAACCCATCTTTCTGTTTTTTTCTCCACAGATCCTAGTATTGCAAAATTAGATTTGCCATTTCCCTTTTTTCCAAAAGCTAAATTAACTCCTACTAATATTAAGATTACTGGCCATAGTAAGCTCCATAATGAATCTAGGTTAATATGGAATAAATTTGTATTGTTGCCAATTAAAATAGCGCCAAGTACAACAAACACAACACCAGACAATATTTCTCCAGTACTTCCCCTATTTAGTAGAAGACGCGCTCCTAAGAATATGAAAATTACAGGCCAATAAGTAAAAATTAAGTCTCCTATACTAATGTCTACTAATCCGAGACTATTTAATAATAAAATAATGCCTAAGAGAATAATAAATAACCCCATAAGTAGGTTCCCTTTTGAACGAAACATATAACCCCTCCTTGTAAATGATTTGGATAATTACTTTATTATACTATAAGTAAGGATATGATTAGCTCTTATTTATCAAAGTTTACGAAAATTTAACAGCAAGCTTGTCAGGCCTTTGTCCTTATTAAATTTGAGTGCACTTACACATTTGTAGTTATATAATAAAATATGGTAGAATAAGAAATAGAAAATATGGTTAGAAAGTGGTAGTAATTTGAAAAATGTAATGACAGCAGATGAAAAATTCAAGAGGATGACAGAAGCTCCTATCAACAAACTGGTTTTATCCTTGGCCGTTCCTACTATAATCAGTATGTTAACATCATCTATATAAGTCAGATTGGTACAAGTGCTTCTGGTGCAGTTGGGGTCGTCTTTCCCTTAATGATGATCATCCAAGCAATTGGTTTTACCTTAGGAATGGGCTCAGGAAACTACATATCTAGATTATTAGGTCAAAAAGACCGTGAGTATTCTTCAAAAGTATTGGCAACAGGCTTTTTTACAGCATTATTTATAGGAGTAATCCTAGCTATAATAGGTATTTTGCTATTAGATCCCTTAGTTTACATCCTTGGTGCTACAGAGACTATTGCTCCCTACGCAAAAGATTATATACAGTACATTTTATTAGGAATGCCTTTTATGATTGCTTCTTTTGTACTAAATGGAACCCTTCGTTTTCAAGGAAGCGCTTTTTATGCAATGCTCGGTATTACAACTGGTGGTATCATAAATGTAATATTAGACCCTATACTTATTTTTAAGTTTAACATGGGCACAGGTGGTGCAGCACTGGCTACTACAATAAGTCAGTTTATCAGCTTTTGCATCCTCGTATATAACTCAAGTATTGGTGGGAATATTAAAATCAAATTCTCTGATTTTACGCCAAAATGGGTAATGTATAAAGAGATTCTCCGTGGGGGTTTACCATCCTTTTACAGGCAGGCCTTAGGTAGTGTGGCTATGATTTTCTTGAACTTTAGTGCAGGCTTTTATGGAGACGCAGCCATTGCTGCTATGACCATTGTAGGTCGCGTTATCCATTTTGCAATTTCTGTTATGCTCGGCCTTGGGCAAGGTTTTCAACCTGTGTGTGGATTTAACTATGGGGCTAAAAATTACGACAGAGTATTAAAGGCCTTTTGGTTTACCGCAAAGCTATCCGTAACCGCACTAAGTTTACTAGGGCTCATTGGATTAATTATCTCACCTTCTATTATCACTGTATTTCGAAAAGAGGATTTAGAGGTTATTTCTATTGGCTCATTAGCACTTAGGTTACAGTGTTTGACTTTGCCCTTTTCAGCATGGATTATCATGACGAATATGCTGGTGCAAACAATCGGCAAGGCCAAAGAGGCAACCCTTGTGTCGATATCAAGGCAGGGATTGTTCTTTATACCGTCTATATTAATTTTACCAAGAGTTTTTGGTCTATTAGGGGTACAAATTAGTCAGCCTGTTTCAGATTTGCTCTCCTTTGTAGTGGCATTGATTGTTGGGAGGAAAGTTTTACAAGAAATAAAAGAACTATAAAAGAGGAAAATCAATCATAGTATAAAGTATACTTATATTAAAAATGGAGATAGATTATATGAAATGGTTACAGCATTTTCGCACGATCACTCAGCATAAATGGCTTGTTATGAAACATTGTTTTCGCGTTGGGCTCTATAAACAGGGACTTCTTCATGACTTATCAAAATATTCTTGGACAGAGTTTTCAATAGGGGCAAAGTATTTTCAAGGGTATCGAAGCCCTAATGCTGCAGAAATTGAAGAGAAAGGTTATAGCACAGCTTGGCTACATCATAAGGGGCGAAACAAGCATCATCCTGAATATTGGACAGATTATAATGTGAAAGGCGATCACTCTTATTCAGCAATAAAAATGCCCACAAAATACGTTGTAGAGATGTTTTGTGATCGAGTGGCAGCAAATAAAATATACAGTAAAGGAACATACAAAGATAGCAATCCTTTAAGTTACTTTGAAAGGACAAAAGGTCACCTTATAATCCATGAGGAGTCTAGTAAGCTTCTTAGAGAGCTGCTAACAATACTAAAAGATTATGGGGAAGAAAAAACCTTTACCTATATTCGAGAAAATGTCGTAAGAAAAGAAGGGAAAAATTTCACCTTACCAAGTTTGAACAAAGAGCAATTGTCTGAGGAGTTTTCGACTA
>CAZVEI010000264.1:0-3139 GCA_964626295.1 uncultured Alkalibaculum sp. | reverse complement strand
GAAAACATTTTATGGATGAAGAAAAAGACGATACAAAACTAGATATTTGGACTGCTTGGGGTGGATTAAATTCAATTCAACATTTCTTACCGATGGTATTTGATATGATTGTACACCAAAGAAACTTATCTCCAACATTGATATCAAAAGTTATGGGTGTTAATCCAGCTAAACTTTTTGGTCTTTATGGTAGAAAAGGAGAGTTTAAGCTGACTCATGGCCTTCACTTCCTTTGACAAGCCTAATGAGCCACCTATAATAAAGCAAAGGTGACTTTGACCATTAATAGCAAACTTTTCAATTTCTTTAGAAAAATCTACAGAAGACAATTCTCTTCCTTCAATTTCCATAGTAATTACTGTAGACGATGCTGGAACTTTTTCTAGAATCTTCTTGCCTTCTTTATTTATGATTCCTTGTTGTTCTGCCATACTTAAATTCTCAGGAGCCTTTTCATCTGGTACTTCTATTATCTTTAGAGAACAGTATCGACTAAGCCTTTTGCTGTATTCATCAATTGCCTGTGTATAAAACTTTTCTTTGATTCTACCTACTGTAATAATGGTTATATTCAACGCTACACTCCTTGTTTTTGGTGGCTTCTAAGATTGTTTGTAGCTATATTATATTTGTGTCTCTATATTGGAGAGCTGAAAAAAGCAGACTTGCCTTCGGTGAGGTGGTATAAAATCTCAGAGTAGAATCCTAAAAGTTTTTTCAACTTTTCAACATACCAACCTTCCAACTGTTTAACAATCATTCAACAATTGTTCGTAACACTTCTTGTTTAAAATTAGTGGCACTAATTCTTCTGCGTTTTCATTGATAATTTCTACCTCAACCCCTGCTCTTTTCGCAGCGTCGCTTACATATGTAGCTGTAGAAGTATAAAAAGACGTTCCAATGACTAATAGCAAATCTACATTAGAGACTCTTTTTATTGCATCATGCAGTCTAGGTATGCTATCGCCATAAAGGACAATATCTGGCTGTAGTATTACATCTGTACAATCATGGCATCTGATAGATTCTTCTGTTACGGAAAATGAGTACCATTTACTGCAGTTAGGGCAGTAGACCTTTCGAAGGCTTCCATGAATCTCTATGACTTCTTCTTCTCTGCTTCCAGCTTTATGGTGAAGGCCGTCAATATTCATAGTCACAATGGGAATATGTTTTTTAGCTAGTGCAATATGAGCTGGATTTGGGTCCGCGCCTTCTGTTACAGTTCTCATTTCATTAAGTATTTGATAAAATTCTACTGGATGGCTATTAAAAAAACTTCTGCTAAGCTTGTCTCTTAAATCCCCCATTTCTACAAACGTAGGTACTCCACTGGCCTTAGAAACTCCTGCCCCCGTCAATGCTGCTACTTTCATCATAATCACCTCTTTATAATCAGTAATACCTATATTATACCTTTATAATTGCCAAGAATAACTTTTTATTAAACAAATCGCATGAGAAGATCCGCTTTCAGCTTTCTGTTTTCCGCTAAACAATAAATATAGCGCTAAACAACTATTTCCTGTATGATAAAATCAAACATATTTGCGCAACAACACAAGAAATAGGAGAATTTTATGAAATTATTATTTATACTTAATCCCGTAGCAGGAAAGGGAAAATCCAGCCAATTTATGTCCATTATAAAAAGGGTCTGTGAAAAAGAAAATGTGGAATATATGATAAAAGTAACCCCACGTGTAGGTGGTGCTAAGGATATTGCCAGGTGGGGATCTGAAAATGGCTTTGACAGAATTATTGCAGTTGGCGGTGATGGGACTATTAATGAAGTAGTCAATGGAATTGTAGGCTCAGAGGCTGTTCTTGGTGTTATTCCAGGAGGATCGGGAAACGACTTTATTCGGAGCATAAGTGAGCCTAAAGAACTTGAACAGTACATTTTAGATGCCATATATGGTACCGCTAAGAGAATTGACCTAGGCAAGTGCAATAATCGATACTTTATTAATATGGCAAGCATTGGTTTAGACACACAGGTAGTAATTGGAACGCAAAAGACGAAAAAGTATTTTTCAGGAAGACTCGCCTATCTTACTTCAGCATTGTTTACGATTTTTTCCTATAAGGGATGGGATTTAAATATTGAAATTGATGGTGATAAGTTTCAAACTAAAACCCTTTTAACAGCTATAGCAAATGGAAAATTTTATGGTGGAGGAGTGATGCCTACTCCTGATGCAAAGTTAGATGATGGCTACTTCGATATATGCCATGTACAACATATGCCAAAGCGAAGGATTTTTCGGGTACTTCCTAAATATTTAAAAAGCAAGCACAAAGATATTAAGGAAGTTCAACTTGTAAAGGGAAAAGAGATCCTCATAACGAGCAAGGACCCCTTCCCTCTTAATCTTGACGGTGAAGTCTCCATTACAAGTAAAGCCCATTTTAAGCTTATAGCAAATAGTATTGACATTATAGCACCTTAAAAAGAAAACACCTTCCGCGCGTCAAACAATAGTAGGATAATTGAAAAGTTTCCGCTTTCAGCATATAAGTTTTTCCTGTCCAACCAATTTGCTTTCAGCTCAAAATCAAAGTCTACATTAAAAATACAAAAGTATAATAGAAGTATACTTTTGTGGTACACTTATTTTATTGATAAAGATACATAAATGAAGGAGTGATTCTGTGGAACCAAAGAAAAAGTATTATGAAAACATGGCAAAGACATTAATGCCTCAATTTGAAAAGAGACGTTTTGAGTCTTATTACTGTCCAAATAAAGAATCAGCGCTAAAAAAGGCTTTAGAATTAATACCAGAAGGCTCTGTGGTATCCCATGGGGGATCTGAGTCTGTTGTTGAAATTGGATTGTTAGATGCCATTAAAGGCGGCAACTACACTTATGTAAATCGAAAAGAGGGCAACACACCTGAAGAACTAAGAGAATCGGCTATGAAATCTATCTTTTGCGATTACTATCTTATGAGCTCTAATGCAGTCACGGTTAAAGGAGAACTAGTCAATATTGATGGGGTAGGCAATCGAGTGGCAGCTTTAGGTTTCGGTCCTAAAAACGTCCTTCTTATAGTGGGCATGAACAAGATATGCAAAGATTTAGGCGAAGCAATCTGGAGATCACAAAATATAGCAGCCCCTAAAAACACCC
>CAZVEI010000263.1:0-3140 GCA_964626295.1 uncultured Alkalibaculum sp. | reverse complement strand
AGACAAGGCTACTAGATGAAAGATTTTTCGGCATTCATCTTCACAATAGGCTTTGTTTAGGGCTACAATTAAAGCTTGAACTCCTTTTGATGCAAAGTACAGAGCAAGCAACAAGGACGTAATACTAATAGGTTCAGTCGATAATACCTCTGAAAGAATAGAGGTAACTGTAGTATAAGACTGGCTAGGGAGTACTGATTGTAAATAAGAGTAGAGATGCTCTGTAGACAAATTAAAACTTCCTAATATGGTAAAAATAAATACTAAAAAAGGGATAAAAGACAATAGCAAAAAGTAAGATGTCTGAGCTGCTAAATAAGCAAAATCATTTTCCTCGTAATTTGTATACAGATATTTTAAAAGATTCATAATCATTCTCCTCTGTTTATATTTTTAAGCTTTATTTAAGAATTATACCTTAGAATATTACTTATTAACAATAAGGTTATCCCCCTTTAATAATCTTATGTGTAGTGAAAAGGTCAGTGAAAGCTGGCTTTTTTTATGTTTATATGTTTAGCTGAAAGCAGAACTTTTTAGTTGGAATGTTACAATGTTGGGCTTTTGAAAAGTTATTAATTGCAATCCACCACAAATCATCCTAAAATCAACAGCGATATAAATTTTTTTTATAATCTGGCAAATACTAATCCATATACCATAGAAAGAGGGTTTGGATTTGAAGAAAATAACGGGATTGCTGATTTTTGTTTTGTTGTTTTGTTCTGCTTGTGCATCAGGAGATACCAAGTCTCAAAATAATAAACAAAAAGAATACACCTTTTTAATCTATATGAATGGCTCTGACTTAGAAAGTGAGTATAGTGCAGGAACGGAAGACCTGTACGAGATGATGAAAGTGGGCTCAAATGACAATATGAACATCGTCATTGAAACAGGGGGCACAAATAAGTGGAATAACTACTATGTAGATCCCAGTCAGAACCAAAGATGGCTAGTACAAAACAACAATATGAAGCACTTAGCCGATTTAGGTCAAAAAAATATGGGCAGTGGGGATACATTAAGGGATTTTGTCACTTGGGGAGTAGAGAATTACCCTGCACAAAAACACGTCTTGATCTTTTGGAATCACGGAGGAGGCGCCATATCAGGATTTGGTTATGATGAAAAATATAATTACGACACACTTCTTCTAGCAGAATTAAAAAGAGGTCTAGACGAAGCTTATAAGGCTACAAATAAAAAATTAGAGATCATTGGATTTGACGCTTGTTTAATGGCTTCTTTAGAAACGGCGAATATGATGGCACCTTATACTAAATATCTCGTAGCTTCAACAGAATTAGAGCCAGCTATGGGCTGGGAGTACAGTTCCTTTTTAGAGCAGGCTTCTAAAGGTAATATAGAAGGAAGTGATTTAGGTAAGGCAATTGCAGATGGATTTATAAAAGATGCTCAAGACAGATCTCAAGATGACTTTGTAACACTCTCTGTTATTAATTTAAAAGAGATAGATAAATTAACAGGCTTTTTTGAAGAATTTATAGGGAAGGCTAGTGAAACTATAGCAGATTTAGGGACTTTTAATCAGATTTCTAGTAGTGTAGGCAGATCTGAATCCTATGGCGGGCAATCTCCTGGAGAGGGATATAGTAATATGATTGATTTAGGAGATTTAGCTAGAAACTTAGATTCTCAGTATGCAGAGGATAAAGAAAATATCGCAGAAGGTGTAGGTAATGTTGTGGTTTATCAGGTAAAGGGAAAAGCGAAACAAGATAGCAGTGGTATTTCCGTATACTTTCCCTATTACAATAAAGAAAATCTAGCATATGAACTACCGATATATCAAACCATAGGTTTTTCAGAAGAGTACAATCAATTCTTAACTAGGTATACAGAAATAGCATCGAATGACCAAACAGGAGTAGAGCTAGCTAGTGAAAATATTCAAAGTAAAGGTGGTAACTATCGCCTTGCCCTAAAAGAAGGGGAGGCAAAAATGATCAGCAATTCCTCCTTAGTGTTAGGAGAAAAAATAGACGAAGACCAAATTTTATTTTATGGTGGTACTCCTAAGACAATATACAACGAAAAATCAGGGCAATTAGAGGTAGACTTTAATAATAAGTGGATGAGCTTAAATGGTCATTTAATATATACTTGTCCAGTAAATATTCAAGAGGATTATATTATCTATTCCCTTCCAGTCATTCTCAATGAAGAATACGCAAATATAAGAGTAGCTAAATATGAAGATGAAGAAGAATATAAAATTCTCGGAGCATGGCACGGAGTCATACCAGAAAGTATGGCAGTAAGAAAAGAAATGATGCCCATAAACCAAGGAGATACAATTAAACCTTTATTTAAAATATACGATACGAAGACAAAAAAAACAAAAGATGTGCAAGGAAAAGCCTTCGCATTAAAAGATGACCCACAAATTCAATTGATGGATTTACCTAACAACGATTTTGTTATAGGGTTTTGCTTAAATGATCATTCTTTAAACCAATGTTATTCAGAATTTATCCCTATTGAAGAATAAAAAAGCGACCAGAATTATGGGCTACTAAAAGTAGCCTATAGGTTTTACATAGAATATAAAACTTAACACATAGAACATAACACATAGAAATTACAACTATAATGTAAAGCTTCTGTAAAATGGCATTTTATCTCAAAAGCGTATGATATAATCAACTAAAATCCATAATGAGGAGGAAAATTTCATGAAGAAAAAATTCATTGCTATATTTTTATTTGCTATTTTATTCTTAAATTCTACTATGGTATTGGCTGATGCAGCTGTTGGAGACGTCATCGTCACATTAGGCGACAACTTGACAATAACCGAAAAAGAAGCCATATTAGCAGAATTTAACCCACCGGAAAACGCGCAGATGATCGTTACTACTAATGCAGAAGAACACAAGTATTTAGGAGATGTAGTTCCAGCAGGAAAGATTGGAAATAACGCTATTTCCTCTGCTATGATTACTTATACAGAAAAAGGCAGCGGTCTTAAAGTTACGACTAGCGATAAAATCACTTATATTACAGAGCAAACTTACATCAACGCTTTAGTTACAGCTGGAGTAGAAGACGCTGATATCCAAATTACTGCACCTAAAAATGCATCAGGAACAGCAGCATTGACAGGAATCATGAAA
>CAZVEI010000262.1:0-3143 GCA_964626295.1 uncultured Alkalibaculum sp. | reverse complement strand
CATGTATTATTATACTGGCTTAAAGACGAGAAGTCAACTAAAAGATGAAAAAAGTCTAGGAAAAATTAACTAGAGTTAATTTTTCCTTAATAGGTGAGGGGAGAGGTATTTACTGCTTCTTTTAAGATTTCATTGTCTGTATGAGTATATATTTGAGTAGTTGTCAGCCTCTCGTGACCTAAAAGAGCTTGAATGCTCCGTATGTCTACTCCGTTTTTATAGAGCAAAGTAGCAAAGGTGTGCCTTAATTTATGAGGACTAATTTTCTCGTTTAAATCACAATCATCAATTAACTTCTTAATCATGTGTTCGATGGTCCTTGGACTGATTCTTTGTTTTCGTTCGCTTAAAAATAAAGCCTTTGATTTAATTTTTATCCCATCTCTCACTTTTAAGTACTTTTGAAGATAATTTTGAGCCACATCATTTAAATACACTTCTCTCTCTTTATTGCCTTTTCCAACGACATAAATAGAGTCTCTCTTTATGGAATTTAAATTTAAGCTGCAAAGCTCTGAAAGCCTTAACCCACAATTTAAAAATAGAGCCACAATACATTGATTCCGCTCTTTATTACGACCTTCAACAGAATCAAGAAAATACTGAGCATCATATTGATTCAAATGTACAGGTAAACGCCTTTCTATTTTTGGAATCTCTAATTCTTCTGTTGGGTCCTGGTTGATTATTTTTGCCTTTTTATAGAGATATTTAAAAAATGCTCTAATGGCAGATACTTTTCGAGCAGTTGTAGCATTTTTATTGGATAATTCTCCTTTGCAGTAATTTAAGAATGAATAGAAATCATTTAAAGTAATTTCTTGAATAAAATCATCTCCGATAAAAGACAAATCTTCAAGTGGTAATGATTTTTTATTGATTCCTTTGTAGTCTACTAAAAATTGAAACAACAAATAAAGATCATAACTATAAGATTCTACTGTGTTCGTCGATTTTCCCTGAATATGATAAAGATATTTTCTAAATTCGTTGACTTGGTGTGGATATTCTTTTTTTTCTAATATCATCATTTTGTACTTTTACCTCCTGAAAATTTAAGCTCATATTCGCATTTTAAGACATTTTTCGAGCATGATCCAAGGTATTTATCCTGTGAGGATGAAATTTAAAATATAAGCAAATTAAAGCTGTCTTGCATGGATTTACCTCTATTATACCATAACATGTCGCATAATATCAATTATGCGACATGTTATTGACGCATTTTGTTGTGGGAAGGGGATATATGCACGAGGTGGTTGATACTAATTTAACAATGAATCAATTTATATTGTCGAATTTGAAGAGAGGGTTGAACAGTAGTCGAGCAATTGCGCAAAATATTATTTCGCGCAATGCTTCGATATGATATAATATAATATATGAACGGTAGTTAAACAATTGGAAAGATGTTTTCAATTTTAAATTGTTAATTGCGTGAAACGCCTATCTCTTCCAACCAAAAAATAAAAGGAGCCAGAAACACCATGGAGGCGAAAAGTCCAATTGTATTAGAAGAATACCTAAACTATTTAAATTCCCGTAAAACAAAGCCTGGGACTGTGCAAGCTTATTATTACGACATTTCATTGTATCTAAAGTATATGAAGACTCGGATTTATCGATTAGAAGAAGCAGATATTGATTCTATAGATATTTCAGATATAGACATAAAACTCCTATCTAAAATTTCAGAGGTAGACTTAATTTCTTACATTAATTATTTAGACAAAATTCGACAGAATAGGGGAGCGGCAAAGGCTAGAAAGGTCTCTAGCCTAAAATCTTTCTACCATTATATTGTCTATACTAAGCGTTATATAGATAAGAACCCCTGGGACCAATTAGAAATGCCTAAATTCACCAATCAAACAGCTAAAAATGCGACAGATTTATCATATGATGATGTTTTAGAATTTATACAAAGCATCCATGGTAAAAATCATTTGCGTGATAAAGCCATTATGCTATTGCTCTTAGATTCTTCTATAAGTTTGCAGGAGCTCATTGAGCTTACATTAGATGATCTAGCTTTAGAAAAGGATGAGATCTATATTAGCGCTGATGGTATTATTAAAAAACTCCCATTAAAAGATGAAACAAAGTTGGCTTTACAGAGTTACATAAATCAGGAACGAATGACAGCACATTGCAATTACCTGTTTTTAAGCCAACGAAAAGGTCAAATAAGCATCCGAACAGTGCAACACCTTATCAAAACTCGAGCAGAGCAAAACCCAAATTTAAAGGGAAAAATCTCATCAACAGCTCTTAGAAAGTTGAATAATTAGTCGAAAAATGTGTGTAAATATTCAACATGATAAGCAAGAAAGTAATAACGCTTAAATTGTTCTCAAGAGACCATTTATCCATACGGATTTATAAAGAATAATATTTTTGATGCTTTATATGAACGCTAATTGATTTTAAATGATTGATCAATAATTTTATAAGTTTAAAACAAAAAGAGAATAGAGACTAAAAATAAAATATAAGAAGCAGCGAAAAAAATAACACAGATAACTTTACATTAAACTATTGTTTAACAGAAAGTTAAAATCGCTATTTTCCCAGTTAAATTACTGATTTTACAAACATAACCATTTATTCTTTTATATAATTACTTTGGTCTCCTATCTCTATGAAAAATCCATCTCCATTTTAAATTTGCTTTTAAGAATAATGGATTATAAGACCATCAGCTTAAATTAATGATATAATCAAATTATAATTAGCTATTATTTAAAATCTCATTATATATACACATTTAAAATCTTTGATTTCTGAGGATTGACCCTAGTTTACACAGAACTTACAACGTATAACTTAGAACTAATGTGCCGAAGACACTATTTTGACCCGAGCTCCTGCCCCAGTCATCCTGGAGCGCAGCGAAGGATCTTGACCCTAAAGAAATACCCTAATGCTAGTAACTAAGGATTAGCGACCAATATGCATATTTATGCAATATTAATTACTGTCTTAAGGTGACTTGTGACCCTAGAAGAATACCCTGATGCTAGTGACTAACGACTAAAGTAAGGATGATAAAAAAATGAAAAGCGAAAATTTTGCAAAAGAACAAGAAACCCAACTAACTCTTAAATTGAGAGCACTAATGAAGGATCTCCCCTCTTTTTCTG
>CAZVEI010000261.1:344-3158 GCA_964626295.1 uncultured Alkalibaculum sp. | reverse complement strand
TACTAAGTTCAAGCCCTGTCATATCTGGCATTTGAATATCTAAGAAAACCAAATCTGGTTTTAAGTTCTTTATAAGCTTTAGTCCTTCTATTCCATTATTAGCCTTACCAATAATCTCTATGTCCGGAGCTTTTGAAAGTAGGAAGGATAATTCTTCAATAGATAAATACTCATCATCAATTAAAATAGTTCTTATGCTAATTTAAACCACCCTCCTTTGGAATATCTATCAAAACTTTTGTGCCTATATTTTCACTGCTATGGATTTTCAATCCATAATCCTCTCCATAAATAGATTTTAATCTTGTGTCTATATTTTTAAGAGCGATGCCATCACCAACTGGATTTTGTGAGCCAGGATTAAATCCTACTCCGTCATCTTCTATTTTTATAACATAATTCTTTTCATCCTCATTAATAATGATAGAAATGGTCCCACCTTCCTTTTTTGTATATATACCATGCTTTACGGCATTTTCCACTAAGGGTTGTAATATAAGATGAGGAATGCTAAAATTGTATGCACTTATACTATATTCGACATGTAGCCTTTCTCCAAATCTTGCCTTTTCAATTTCTAAATACGCTTCAATATGCTTTAATTCACAATTTATATCTATCATATCATCCTTTTCCCTAAAATTCTCTCTTAGAAATGTACTTAGATTGATTAATAGTTTTCTGGCTGTATCTGGATCGATTCGAATCATCGACACAATGGTATTTA
Organism: uncultured Alkalibaculum sp.; assembly: GCA_964626295.1. Taxonomy (GTDB): domain Bacteria; phylum Bacillota; class Clostridia; order Eubacteriales; family Alkalibacteraceae; genus Alkalibaculum. The sequence goes on along the minus strand of CAZVEI010000261.1, from coordinate 2,431 downwards.
GGGCATTGAAGAGGAAATGCGGATTAATTTGAGCCTGTAAAGCCTTTAACTCTGCTTTTGCTAAAAGCTTTGCGTTATAATCTACTTCTGCAAGTTCTATTTGTGTTGAAAAAAGACGGGCGAGACCTTCTACTAGTTTTACTTCAATACTTGAAATACCTTTTTTTTGAGTTTTATATATTTTTAATACTCCTATTACCTTAGATTTTTTCATCAAAGGAGCAATAACCGCAGAATTAAGTCGGCAGGTTTTATTGGAGCAACCGACCTCTTCTTTATTTTCTACAATAATAGATTTTTTCGCCTTTAATACCGCTCTTGTTGAAGATGTTTGCACGATTTCACCAGGCAAATGGTGATCGGATCCAATGCCAACGTGGGCAAGAATTTCTTCTCCTTTTGTAATAGCAACTGCATCTACTTTTGCCATGGAATGTATAATCTTACAAGTAGCTAATGCTGTTTCTTTATTTATCCCATTTCTTAAATAGGGAAGAGTTTTTTCTGTAATCTTTAGCGCTAATTCTGATTGAATGGCAGCTTTTCTTTCTTGTTCTTTAAAAATATTATTTATCAATATTAAAAATAGCATAACTCCTATGGAATTCATTAGGGTCATAGGGGCAAAGATCGTTTTTACTAAAGAAACTGCTGCTAAATAGGGTTTGGCAACCATAATGATAATACCCATTTGTATTATTTCTGCTATTATAGTCAGAAAAAATCCTAATACCCATGTTTTTTCGAATTTATTTTTATATTTATACCCTATACCTCCAATAATACCTGCAACAATTGTAGATATCATACAGGCAAATGCCGTAAATCCACCAATATCAATAACCCATCTATGAAAACCTGCAATAAATCCAGCACTAATACCTACAAAAGGTCCTCCTAATAAACCAGCTACCATAACGCCGATTACCCTAGAATTGGCAATTGCTCCTTCTATAGGGAATCCATAATACGTACCAAAAATGCCAAAGAGACTAAATATGATCGCTAAAAACATTTTATTGACAAACGTATTTTCCCGATTTAATATTAGATTTTTAAAGGGAGTAGTATTGGATAATAAAAAAGTAATAAGAAACATTAAAGATATATTATTGATAAGATTTATTGTAATTGGCAAATTTTCCATAATACCACCTCTTTTGTTGTCTCTCTTGGATATTTTTTAATATTGTTTCGTTATATTTTATAATACTCAGGAAGTCACTTCTCAGCTTCTTTCTGTTATATCTTATCATATATTCGACAATTAATTACAGCATCATTTTCGTTTTTAAAATCTCACATTCCTTTCCTTGCTCCATCATTTAAATTGTTGAATTTTATAAGCTTATTTATTTGTTCTCCGTAGTATGTTTTATATAACAAAAAAGCGCTGTTTTACAATTTAAACTGTGCGACAACGTTTTATCTTTGTATATTACCCACTGGGTAGTTTTAGTGTAAAAATTTCATCTTTTTAGATTATAATCATTTAATTGGACTAGGGCATCTTTTATCGCTTTCATGCCATTTATTTGCCTGCGGCAAAGAGTAAAAACCTCATTCATGCCTGCCTTATTTCTCTTTGTCAACTCGAAATACAGTAAATACAATACTATCTAAAAATTCTGCTATTTCGTTATTTTTCTTCACCTCACGTCTCACCTTAACCAATCACAAATTTCAAACAACCTAACGTCCCTATATACCTCAGAATCAACTTACTCAATCAGGAAAGCTTATTCCCTGATAAGTTTCTCTCGCTCAAGTTTCTTAATTTTCTTTGCCCAAATAATACAAACATAGATGCAAACAACTCCGATAAAAGAATTCAAGAATCCCAAAACAAGATTTGCAACATTTTTTGTAGATAACACCATAGTCATATTTGATATACCACTGGGGACATTTAATAACATTATTGCAATAAATAAAGTGAACAAACGCTTGTAATGCTTTATTTTTGAGTCAATATCAGAAAAAAGTTCAAACTCACCATAAGCTTTATTCTTCCTCAAATAGACCCAGCGCATATAACTTCCTATGCATTCAACACCTGTTTCCTCAAGAAACTGTAAATATTTTTT
>CAZVEI010000261.1:0-334 GCA_964626295.1 uncultured Alkalibaculum sp. | reverse complement strand
TTTCTAATAGCTCCAATCGATACACATATTCATCTGGATCTCCTTTGGTAAATACATATCGGAGCACTTGCACAGAATCAAGTTGCCATCCCTCTGCAGACATTTTATTAATCCATTCTTCTTCCTTTTCAAAATTCCATGCCCAAAATAGTTTATAAATTGTCCGTTTCATTATATCCACCTCCAATTATTGATTGACCATTCTTAAGAAGTTCTCGCAGTCTCTCAATTTCGTTTTGAACTACAGTTTTTCCTTTATCATTGATTTTGTACTCTTTTTTTTATAATATGTTGAATGAGAAGCAAGAAATAATATCAGAACTGCCAGGAGGAA
>CAZVEI010000260.1:0-3201 GCA_964626295.1 uncultured Alkalibaculum sp. | reverse complement strand
ACACTTGGCTCTGATCCCGTGGCAATGATAATGCTCTTAGCCTTTATCATTTCTTTATTTTCTCCGATAATAGATATCGTATTTTTGTCTTGAAGAACAGCCTCTCCATTGTAAACAGCAACTTTATTACCTTTCATAAGTCCTTCTACACCAGAACGAAGCTTCTTTATTACATCTAATTTATTCTTTTGTACTGCATTCCAATTGACAGATACTCCTGATAAGTCGATTCCAAATGCACTAGAATTTTTTGCATCATTTAAAAATGTAGCACTGTGAATAAGAGTCTTTGTAGGAATACATCCTCTGTTTAGACAGGTGCCTCCAAAAAGATTTTTTTCCACAATAGCAACTTTTAAATTTTTCTTTGCAGCGTAAATTGCAGCTGTATATCCACCAGGACCTCCACCAATAATTACTACGTCATAGTCCATTTCATCGCCATTTGTCCTTACTTCATCCTTAGCATGATCTTGTTCATCTTTTGATGATGTTTCTGTTTCAGTACTCGATTCACCTAATAAAGATAAGATATTCTCTCCCTCTTCACCTATAATAGCTACAAGTTCTGTAATAGGTACCGTATCGCCTTCTGGTACTACGATTTTTAATAAGGTTCCTGTTGCAGGAGCTTCTATCTCAATAGAAACCTTATCTGTTTCGATTTCAAATAGAGACTGCCCCTCTTCTACCTTATCTCCTTCTGACAAAAGCCACTGTAATATGGTACCTTCTGTCATCTGTAGACCTTGCTTAGGCATAATTACTTCTGTTGCCAAATAAATCACCTACCTAATTTTATCTTTCCTATATTGCTTAACTCTGCGAAAATCAGAATAACTCTCTTCTGATATATTTATATAGTCAAACTGTACAAAATAATCGAAACATACTGTTTCAGATAGTATGTGATAGCTCTTCACAATAAATTTCAACTTGCCACCTTCCTCCTAAAGTAACACCAATAGTGGCTTGAGTGTCTTTACATAGAACTTAGGACGAATATGCCGAAGATGCTTCAAAGTAGTAAATACGGTTTCATTAAAAGCTGTTTCACCCTCTGTAAGAATTGTGCAGCAGGAGCTCCATCAATTACTCGATGGTCATATGTCAACCTTAGTGCCATTACTGGTCTTATGACGATTGCATCATTTTCTACTACAGGTGTCTTTTCAATTTTTCCTACTGCTAAAATTCCGCTCTCAGGTGGATTGATTACAGCTGTAAACTCATCAATATCAAACATTCCTAAGTTCGTAATAGTAAAGGTTCCATTAGCATAATCATTTGGTCGTAGTTTTCCATCTAAGGCTTTATTAATTAGTTCCAATGACTGAGCAGCGATTTCTTGTAAAGATAATAAATCTGCATCTTTAATATTAGGAACAAGCAATCCATTATCAACAGCTACTGCTAGTCCAAGATTTACATAATCTTTTAAAAGAATTTCATCTTCCATAATAGAAGAATTCATATATGGGAATTCTAATAAGGCTTTTGAAACCACTTTGGCCAAAATATCGTTATAAGACACTTTGATTCCAGCTTCTTTTAATTGTGTTCGTAAGCGCATTGCTTCAGTCATATCTACTTTAATTGTGTGGTTTGCTTGAGCCATTCCATGAATACTTTCCATCATTCGATCAGATATAACTTTTCGCATTCCTTTAAAAGGAACCAATTTACCTGTTCTAGAAAAAACAGTTTCTTTTATTGAGCTTTCTACAGCATTGTCTTCTTGGACGGCATCACCATAAAGATCCTCTTTCATAATTCTTCCAGAAATACCTGTACCAGAAATAGAAGACAAATTGATACCTTTAGCCTGAGCAATTTTTGCTGCAACAGGAGTTGTTTTTATTTTAGACTTAGGTATATTCTCAGCATCTGCTAAAATATCTCTTTCTATAATTAGACCTTCTGGTCCACTACCCCCTACTAGATGATAGTCTATATCCATTTCAGCAGCTTTTGTCTTTGCTCTTGGTGTAATAAACACTCTCTCAGATGGATCTCTTGTAAATATATTGGTTTTTGGTTTATGGCTTTCTACTACGTCTATATTATCTTCTTTTGAGTTTATGGGCTCTTGTTTCGCAACTTCTTCTGATAGAAGAGAAGAATAATCTTCGCCAAGTTCTCCTACTATCGCAACGGTTTCCGTTATAGGAACGGTCTCCCCTTCAGAAACTATTATTTTCAACAATGTTCCAGAAGCAGGTGATTCAATTTCTATATTTACCTTATCTGTTTCGATTTCAAATAATGGTTGACCTAACTCTATCTGATCACCTTCCGAAATAATCCAACGAATTATAGTACCTTCAGTCATCTGAAGTCCTTGTTTGGGCATAATTACTTTTGTTGCCATTTATATCACCACCTATTTATAAAGTACAGCTTTTATAGCCTTCTCAATATCCTCTTCTTGGGGTACTACAGCATTTTCAAGATTTAGTGCAAATGGTAGAGGGCAAGCTTTTGCTCCTAATCTTAAAATAGGAGCATCTAAATATTTAAACGCCTCTTCCATTAATGTAGATGCAATTTCAGCTCCTGGACCAGCATTTCGATGTGCCTCGTGAACTACCACGCCTCTTCCCGTCTTCTTTACCGAATTTATCATTGTCTCTGTATCTATAGGGACTAAAGTTCTTGGGTCGATTACTTCTACGCTGATTCCTTCTTTTTCAAGCTTATTTGCTACATTTAAAGCTTTACCTACATATAGAAGGGTTGCGATAACCGTTACATCAGTTCCCTCTTTTACAACTTTTGCCTTTCCAAAAGGTATCGTAAAGTCTGGATCATCAGGTACTTCTCCTATTGAACCATATAGAGCTTTGTGTTCAAAGAACATGATTGGATTATTGTCACGTAAAGATGTTCTAAGCAATCCAGCTGCGTCTTCTGGTGTAGATGGTATAGCCACTTTTAGACCTGGAATATGCATAAAAATCCCTTCAACGCTTTGAGAGTGAGTAGCTGCATTTCCTCTACCAATACCTTGTTGTCCTCTAATGACTAGTGGCATAGTTGCTTTTCCACCGTACATATATCTAATTTTGGCTGCTTGGTTTAATATCTGATCCATTGCAACATATGTAAAATCCATATACATTAGTTCTACGATTGGTTTCATCCCTGCTAAAGCTGCACCTACGCCTGCACCCACAAATCCTGCTTCTGAAATTGGCGTAT
>CAZVEI010000259.1:0-3208 GCA_964626295.1 uncultured Alkalibaculum sp. | reverse complement strand
CTCCCTTTTCTTGATGTTAAGCACCTTTGCTTTGACAGGAATTTTAGGCTATATAATAGGGTTGTTTATGGGACGATTTCGTGATTCTTTAGGAGATCGTCTACTAAAGTCTATATGCATAACCTTTTCTGCCACTCCTACTTTTTGGGTAGGTATGCTTATATTGATCATATTTTCTGTAAAGCTAGGAATTTTCCCCATTGGATTTAGTGTGCCTGTAGGAGCTAGTGCTGATGAGGTTACTATATTTGACAAAATCTATCATACTGTATTGCCAGCAATTACTTTAACGTTAGTGTTTATACCCAATATTGCACTACACACTAGGAGCAAAGTCATCGAAGTCTTAGAAAGTGATTACGTGTTATTTGCAAAGGCCAGCGGAGAAAGTGAAAAATCTATTATGAAAAACCATGTCATAAAGAACACAGTCCTTCCCGCAATTACCATTCAATTTGGTTCCTTTAGTGAAATATTTGGGGGAAGTGTTTTAGCAGAGAGTGTGTTTTCATATCCGGGCTTAGGCAGTACTATTGTAGCAGCTGGTCTAGGAGGAGATATTCCTCTACTTCTTGGCATTACCATTATTATTTCCGTATTCGTTTTTATTGGAAACTTTATAGCAGATCTTCTTCACTTGTTTATTAACCCAATGATTCGAGAGGAGGAGATATAAATGAATAGACGGAAGAAAAGCAAAATTATTTTAGTAATCATTATAGCCATTGTCTTATCCATTATGATTGCAGGATCTTTAATTACGGAGGAAATGCTAGCCCCTGATTTTTCACAAAAGAATCAACTTCCTTCTCTTAAACACCTGTTTGGAACAGATTGGCTAGGACGAGACATGTTCTTTAGAACCATCAAGGGATTGCAAAATAGCATTTTTATCGGTACGGTAGCTTCTGTGATCAGCTCCATAATCGCTTTAATAGTGGGAGGTTTAGCTGGCACCATGCCTAAATGGGTCGATCATATTGTGAGAATTGTGATCGACTTGGTAATGGGCATTCCTCATTTAATCCTCATTATTTTAATTTCTGTACTTGCAGGTCGAGGAATAAGAGGTCTGCTTATAGGAATAGCGCTGACTCACTGGACATCCCTAGCGAGAATTGTGAGAAGCGAAGTCCTTCAAGTTCGAAATGACCATTATGTACTTATTTCGAGGAGATTTGGAAAAAGCAATTTTTATCTCTTTAGAGAGCACATGATACCTATTGTTTTACCTCAATATATTATTGGATTAGTATTAACTTTTCCACATGCAATATTACACGAAGCATCTGTGACATTTTTAGGATTTGGTTTATCTCCGGAGGCACCGGCAATTGGTATTATTTTATCTGAGAGTATGAAGTATTTAGTCAATGGGGTATGGCATTTGGCCTTTTTCCCAGGTTTATCTTTAGTGTTATTAGTGCTTTTAATAAACAAATTAGGGGATAATCTATCGTTGCTATTAAATCCTCATATGGCTCGTGAATAAGAAAATATTGGAATGGGAGGATCCTATGAAAAAACCATTACTTGAAATAAAAAATTTATCTGTTGGTTTTAAAATGAACGGATCAAAACAAAAACAAAGCTGGGCTGTTAATGACTTGTCCATAAAGGCCTATCCAGGAGAAATACTCACTATTGTAGGCGCTAGTGGCAGTGGAAAGAGCGTTCTAGCAAGTGCTATTTTAGGGTTATTACCGCGCAATGCAATATCAAGTGGGGAAATTATATATGATAAAAAAAATGTAGATGGAGAATTGCTCCATAAACTAAGAGGCAAAGAAATCACATTTATTCCACAGAGTATCTCCTCTTTAGATCCACTAGTAAAAGTGGGAAAACAAGTAAGAGGCTTTAATTCTGATGAAAAAACGGCAACAAAACAGAGAAAGATTTTTAAAGATTATGGCTTGGGCAAAGATGTGGAAAAGGCCTATCCTTTTCAGTTGTCAGGTGGAATGGCCCGAAGGGTACTGATTTCTACAACGGTTATGAAGGACCCCAAACTCATTATCGCGGATGAGCCAACTCCAGGTCTTGACATTGAATCCGCTAAAAAGACTATGGATTATTTTAAAAATTTCGCTAAAAAGGATAAAGCCGTTATATTGATTACACACGATATTGAACTAGCTATTCATTATTCAGATAAATTAGCTATCTTTTATGGAGGGCAAATCGTCGAAATAACAAAAGCAAGGTATTTTCGCCAGGGAATGGAATATTTAAAACACCCTTATACGAGAGCATTATACAAATCACTGCCAAGCAACGGTTTTGAGCCTATATCAGGTTCTCAACCCATTCCAGACAAGGACGACCAAGGTTGCATATTTAGAGACCGCTGTGAATACAGTGAAGGGATCTGTGAACATAGTGTATATACTCAAAAATTTGAAGACGAAATGGTGAGATGTAATGTGGACTTTACAAGCAAAGAATATAAAATTTCAGTATAAAAAAGGTAAAAGGATTTTAGAAAATGTCGACTTCCATGTAAATTCTACGGAGAGAGTAGGTTTAGTCGCCAAGAGTGGATATGGAAAAAGTACTCTTGCAAAAATTCTAGCCGGGCATTTAATACAGACAGGGGGAGATGTTTTTATAAATGAAAAAAATATCGAGAAAAAAGGTTTTCACCCTGTTCAGTTAATCTATCAACATCCTGAAAGATCTATAAATCCAAGGTGGAAAATGCAAAAAGCTCTAAAGGAAAACGGCGAACCCAATAAAAAGCTACTAGACATATTAGGTATTAAAGATATTTGGATGGATCGTTATCCAAATGAGCTTTCAGGAGGTGAATTGCAGAGAATAGCTATAGCAAGGGCTATTACAAAAGATACAAAGTTTTTAATAGCAGATGAAATCACTGCCATGTTAGACGGCATTACACAAGCTCAAATATGGCAAGCCTTAATGCAAATTACAGAAGAAAACGGTATAGGCATGGTCGTAATTACCCACAATAAGGCTCTAGCAGAGCGTATTTGTACACGAATTGTGTATTTAGAAGAAATCAATAAAAGATAGCCGCCAGCAACTAGTAGCTAAAAAGACTTTAGAGGAAGAGCCCTACTAAAATGTGACCCTAGAGGAAACTCAAGACGATTGTTGATTGCTAGCCGATGATAGCTGACTCTAGAGGAATACCCTAGACTAATGGCTGGCTGCTGAGAGCTAAAGCACAGTAGGAGCTCTT
>CAZVEI010000258.1:0-3209 GCA_964626295.1 uncultured Alkalibaculum sp. | reverse complement strand
ACTTCTCTCTATCATAGTCTAAGGGGAGTGCTAAGCCTTTTATTTACTCTTTTTAGCAGGCTTATTATGTATCTTCTTTTCATGACATAAAAAGCGCTTCATTCTCTTTTTTTAGAGAGTGAGGCGCTTGATTTTTTGCAAACTTTCCAATGATTCTTGTTATCCTGTTATTACAATCTCTTTGAACGATAATATATCCATACTTCTTATGAATAACTTCAATACTCATAATTTTCCCTCCTATCTATTTGCTAATATATTTTCTTATCTTCACTTTGACATGGAAAAGGTTAGTGGTCATTAGAGATCAATCAAAATCAGTATTCCTCTGGAGTGGGATCTCCTGAAGGATGGTTATGATATAGAATGATTGCTGCAGCATTAGACAAGATTGCTACCTTGAATACCTCCCTAGGATGAACTAAACTTGCATTTAGATTTCCTATAGATATGGTTGATATGCTAATGGGTTCATTCTTTGTATTTAAACACGCTATTATGAACTTTTCACGGTCACTATCGATGAGTAGTGGTTCTATTAGAGTTGCAGCGTCACTGGGAGATGAGATCTTCCTATGTTCATATAGAATGCTCGCTTCCTTTACAACCTTAAGAGATACGATATTGACTCTTTTTGCTGGTTTTTTGTTGTTCATTACTTTTTTCCTCCTTATTTAGGTACAAAAATAACCCCCATTTTTAATAGGCTAAGAATGGGGGCGTGTGATAGTGGAATATATAGTATTTGTTCTTCAGTTCAATTATTTTTTTGGGAGCTATGAGTTGTATATGTGCCAACTATGAACGACTGATTGTGTCCTAGACCAGTGAGATCTCCCATCTAGCATCTTCAAATATGTCGACTAATTCATTCTCCCGATACGAATAACCACTATTGGTATTAACTGAAAGCTGTATATCCTTAAAATAAGTCTTTAATGGTAACTTAGTTTGTGCAAATCCATCTAGCACTAAGTGATGGTTATCAAATGAAACTGTAGCATCCCAAGGAATGGGTAAACACTCACAATTAGAAGCTCCTATGATTTCAATACCATTTAGTGTTATTTCATATATCTTCTTGTAATCTTCAATAGTTAAGTTTCTGCTTTGTTCTGTGATTTTTAGTTTATATTTCATAATAAAATCCTCCTTTAGTTGTGCTTCAACTTGCAGATAGAGATAGATATTGTAAATTGATTAGTATTAATTCAAAATGGTATGATATAATTTTATAAGAAACAAGGCTTATTGAAGTATAGTACTAAATACATAAGTGAGGAGATAAGCACATGGTAGAATTACTATCACAAATGACAAACAAAAAGTTTGTATTTGCTTGCCTAAATAAATTAAAAGAGGCATGGAAGCTTACAGAAAAAACATTATTTTGTTATCCAATAGAGATTACTGTAGCGAAAAATTCTTGTGTGGGTTTGCCATATTAGCTGAAGTCCCTACACTAGATGAAATTTCAAGGGATTATTACAATGATAACTCTGGGCATCGAAGATATTATCCTGAAAGATATACAATAGGAGAAAAAGATTTTATTGTAACAAATCATTGGTATGCACCTCAAAAATCTAATTCTGACAATAGAACTCCATCTATGCGATGGGTAATGGATCTGTTAGCATAGTGTACCAATTCAAACAGCATAATCTGCATAAATACGCAGTTGTATAAAAGTGTGAAGTAATGAAAATTTATGTAACACACAAATAAATAGGAATTTGTAAGGAGGTGTATTTTGTGAAAAAGAGAATTATAATCATAGTTGTTTTAATACTTATTATTGTTTTTGCTACACTTTATTTTAGAAATAAAGGCGGTGACGTTAGCAATGTTAAACGAATGATTACAGCATCAGAAGTTTATAGTGAACAAGATATAAATAATGCGATGGATATCGTCGAAAAATATTTTCAGAGCGACTTTGAAGGTTGTACATTAACGGATTTGTGGTATGAAGAAAGCATGTCTGCTCCTGACTTGGACGGATGGGCAAAACAATATGACGCCGATAAATTCATTGTTTTACTTTCAAATTTTGATGTAGATTCTTCAGGTGGGGATGGGAGCTTTAATCCTAATGATACCTATTCAAATTGGCAATGGATTCTGGTTCGGAACAAAGGTAGTGAGTGGGAACTAAAAACATGGGGATATTGACAAATTCCAATTTGTAGTGCCGAGTAAATAAGCATAAATTTAACTCTAATTGTGTCGCATCATTCTTGAATTGTGAACAAACGATGTTAAGTTAGCTAACAGAATAAATGCTTTTATATGCGATTTTTTGTCGTCTGTTCGTCGCCGATTTACTACCCGTTATTGTAGTATGACGCCATTTTGACGGCATAATGGCGACAAATAATAGCAATTGAAAAGAATTAACTGAAAACAGAAGTCATTACGATCTTTACATCCGAATAAATTTCAGAGCAAATAAAAAAGCCTCAGATCACTTGAAAGTATCATTTCAGCTAATCTAAGGCTACTATTATTTTTAAAATAAAATGGTGCTCCCTCTGGGACGTATCCGCTAGCGCGTCTACTGTCTTCCTTCGCATAGCTCAGTCAGACTACCTCATCTATTCAATATGCATTTAGCATATTGAATTGCTAGCGCATCGATTCGGTTCCCTCTCAGGGTTCGAGCCCCAGGGTATAAAAAAAGTTCTTAAAGAAAGATTTAAGAACTAATGCGAGTTATTTTTTATTATGGTGCTCCCTCTGGGACTCGAACCCAGGACACCCTGATTAAGAGTCAGGTGCTCTAGCCAACTGAGCTAAAGAAGCATTTCAGTAACAATATTATTTTAAATGAGAATAAAAAAATATACAAGCATTTTAATTAAAAAATATATTTTTATTTTTATTTCTATCGTCTTAATATAGACTATAACCTCTATGGTTGACAATAAAACAGCAGCAAAACAAGCAGTTTAGCCTTGCTTTTTCTACTAATTTGTATAATAATGATACTAATTATTCAATTTTGATATTTGTCACTTTAAGTAAAAAAACAATATTAGCTATCTCCAATCCAAGTTATACGAAAGTAGGTGTTGAAATGGATACAGAAGCTAATCTCGCACCAAAAAGATTCCTTACAAAACAATTTAATCTTAGTAGTTATTCCTTATTAATCAAAAGTTTATTAATTTCTGCTTTGATCTTCTACCTGGTACGTTATTTAGATG
>CAZVEI010000257.1:0-3216 GCA_964626295.1 uncultured Alkalibaculum sp. | reverse complement strand
CCTTCTGGATTGTCATCCATGATTACACCTCCATTTCATCTATTCATTATAAATCTTTTTCCATTCAATAAGCAAGGCAATAAAGCAATAGCTTATGAAATTTGCTTGTACAATAAGATAAAAATGGATATAATGCGTATAGATGTAAATTATGGTGTTTACAAAAGCCTTGCAGATGTGCAAATAAAGGCTTACAGGTACACTTATACATGTGCGGTAGTCACTAAAACCTGCCTTAGAAGAGCGCAATTGCTTGAATAACTCAAGAGGAAGGCAAAGTGCTGATCGGTTGCAAGCTACGGGGCCAGTCCTCGGAGCGTAGGTCGGATATTGACCTTAAAAAAATACCCTAATGCTAGTGACTAACGACTAATGACTAGAGACTAAAGCGCCCTAGGCGATTTATACAGAGGAGTGATTTTGTTGGAAACAAATATGTCAACGGTATACAATCCAAAAGACATGGAAGAAAAAATATATTCTCATTGGGAATCTCAGGGGTATTTTAAACCTGAAATCAATCCTAAGGGAGATCCATATACAATAGTTATGCCACCTCCAAATATTACAGGTCAACTTCATTTGGGGCATGCCTTTGACGACTCGTTGGAAGCGTATGCAAGGCTATGCGGCATTGTGGCTACCTGGAACGGATCACGCCAGTATTGCTACAGAGGTAAAAGTAGTAGAGAAGATTCGAAAAGAAGAAGGTAAGACCAAAGAAGAGATTGGGCGAGAAGAGTTCTTAAATCGAGCTTGGGACTGGGCAGGTGAGTACAAGGGCAGAATTACCAATCAATTTAAGAAATTAGGTGCTTCTTGTGACTGGTCTAGGGAAAGATTCACTATGGATGAAGGTTGTAGTGAAGCCGTAAAAGAAGCTTTTGTAAGGTTGTACGACAAGGGCCTTATTTATCGTGGAAGCCGTATTATCAACTGGTGTCCGGATTGTAAAACAGCTCTTTCTGATGCTGAAGTAGAATACAGCGAGCAACAAGGTCATTTTTGGCACATTCGCTACCCCATTAAGGATAGCGATGAATATGTAATCGTGGCTACAACGAGACCAGAGACCATGCTAGGAGACTCAGGTGTTGCAGTGAACCCAGAGGACGAAAGGTACAAACACCTTATTGGAAAGATTGTAATGTTACCTTTAGTGAATAGAGAAATTCCAATCGTTGCCGATGATTATGTAGATATGGAATTTGGTACAGGTGTAGTAAAAATGACACCTGGACATGATCCTAATGACTTTGAAGTAGGTTTAAGACATAATCTCGAGCAAATTAGGGTAATGAACGATGATGCTACCATGAATGAACTGGCAGGAAAATATGAAGGTCTAGATCGTTATGAAGCTAGAAAGCAGATTGTAGAAGACTTGAGAAAGTTAGGTCTTTTAGAAAAAATTGAAGGACACGATCACAATGTTGGTTCTTGTTACCGCTGTGACACAACTGTGGAGCCCATTATTTCGAGCCAATGGTTTGTAAATATGAAACCCTTAGCAGAACCAGCAATTGAAGCTGTAAAAAATAAGTCTACAAATTTTATTCCAGATCGATTTAGTAAGATTTACTTTAACTGGATGGAAAATATAAAAGACTGGTGTATATCAAGGCAACTTTGGTGGGGACACCGAATTCCTGCTTATCACTGTGAGGAATGCGGCGAAGTAATGGTAGCAAAGGAAAAGCCAACTTCCTGTACAAAATGCCAGTCTCATAATATTTATCAAGATGAAGATGTACTGGATACTTGGTTTAGTTCAGCATTATGGCCATTTTCTACATTAGGTTGGCCTAATGATACAGAGGATTTAAAGAAGCATTATCCTACTAATGTACTAGTAACTGCATATGATATTATCTTTTTCTGGGTAGCTCGAATGATCTTCTCTGGAATTGAACAAATGGGAGAAACGCCCTTTAAAGACGTATACATTCACGGTTTGATCCGAGATTCACAGGGTAGAAAGATGAGTAAGTCCTTAGGAAATGGAATTGACCCCCTAGAAGTAATTAAAGAGTACGGCGCTGACGTCTTAAGATTTACTATAGTAACGGGAAATGCTCCAGGTAATGACATTCGTTGGTCTGACGACAAAATCATTGCAAATCGTAATTTTGCCAACAAAATTTGGAATGCATCTCGATTTGTAATGATGAATATTCAAGAAGATACTTTTGAACAAGAAAGTCTAGCCTTTAAAAATTTAGAAAATGCAGATAAGTGGATCATCAGCCGACTAAATAAGGTTACCTCTGAAGTAACAGAAAACATGGATAAGTACGAAATGGGCATTGCAGCTCAAAAGCTTTACGACTTTATCTGGAACGAATTCTGCGATTGGTATATTGAGCTTGTAAAATCCAGATTATATAATAAAGACGGTGGCAACAGTAAAATTGCAGCACAATATACATTGGCCTTTGTCTTAAAAAATGCATTAAAGCTTTTACATCCATTTATGCCTTTTATTACAGAGGAAATATATACTCATTTAGTTCATGAAGACACGATTATGAACGCAGCTTGGCCTGTTTATAATAAAGAGTTTAACTTCCAAAAGGAAGAAGAGGAAATTGAACTAGTCATGGATATCATTAAAAGCGTGCGAAATATTCGGGCAGAGATGAATGTTGTTCCATCAAGAAAAGCAGAAATTCTTATAGTAGCTAAAGACCAAGCGATTGAAGAAGTCATCTTAAATGGTAAGGGTTATATTATAAGCCTTGCAAATGCTACTCATGTTCAGGTGCTCGATAAATCTCAGGTTCCAGACAATGTAGCAAGCAGTGTAATCAATGGAGGAGAAATCTTTATTCCTTTAGCAGATTTAATCGATAAAGAAAAGGAAATTGAAAGACTAAATAAAGAAAAAACTAATCTTAAAAAAGAAGTAGACCGTGTAAACAAAAAACTAGCTAATGAAGGTTTTGTAAAGAAAGCTCCTCAGAAAATAATAGAGGAGGAAAAGGCTAAGAAAGAAAAATACGAGATTATGTTACAAAATGTAACAGAAATGTTAAACAAATACCTTTAGAGAGAATTCTTTTTAGCAAGTGGGGGCTTTTAGCCCCTATTTGTAATTACAGGTGCTTGTAAGGATTGTATATTGTTATAAAATAGTAGTGAAACAATTGATTAATTATTGTTTAAACGTTTACTATCGTTTAGATTATTCAATACAGAAAATTTACAACTTTATTT
>CAZVEI010000256.1:2792-3230 GCA_964626295.1 uncultured Alkalibaculum sp. | reverse complement strand
TTATGCCAGCGCCATCTCCTAATACATGCATATTTTTTATATTTGTTTCAAAGGAATCATCTACTTTAACCTGATTTGAATAGAATTTAACTTCTACGCCGTATAAAAGAGTTTCATCACTAGTTAGCCCTGGACTTACATGATCTAATGCAATAAGCATCTCATCAATATCCTTTAATATCCGGTATGGCAGCACTAAACACAAATCTCCTGGCACAGCATCTTTTAAAGTAGGTTGAATATTATTTCGGTATAATCGTTTTTCTGTAGTCCTTCTACCCCGTCTAAAATCACCGTATCTCTGAACGATAATCTTATTTCCTGAAAGCATATTTCCTAAACCAGCAATGTGTTTACCGTATGCTATTGGCGAATTAAAGGGCTCTGTAAAGCTCTTAGAAACCAATAATGCAAAGTTTGTATTATTTGTCTTTAATT
>CAZVEI010000256.1:0-2782 GCA_964626295.1 uncultured Alkalibaculum sp. | reverse complement strand
ACTTGTTAAATCTATTTTGCCTAATTCTATAAATGTATTATTGGTCTTTAATTCATCTGCTTTGTAGCTGTGTCCATTTACGACGGCTAAATTGTTATCGTAAATCTCTGTTGCAACTACTCCACCGGGATTTGAACAAAATGTCCTTACTTTGTCATCAAAAGTAGGTGTGTAATAAACCAATTTGCCCTCGTATAAAGATTCGTTGATTTCTTCCATGACTTCATTTCTACACTCTACGCGAACGCCAATGTCGACCTTTCCCACTACCGTCTCTACTCCATATCTTTTGCATATATCGCTAAACCATTCAGAACCGTCTCTACCTACACCTATTACAACTTTGTCTGCGTAGTACTCAGCATCAGCTTGTACCCCTACTATTTTTTGATCTTCCATGATTAATTCTTTTACTGGATTTCTAAACTTAATAGTAACTCCTCTATCAATTAAGGCCTTTTGCAAACTTTCGTATATTGTATATCCTACTTCTGTACCCATATGTCTTACTGGACACTCAATAAGTTTTAAATTGCTTTGAATGGCTTTCTTACGTATATTCTCAATTTCTTCTTCCTTATCCACACCGTATACCTTATGGTCTGCACCAAACTTCAAATAAATATCATCGCAGTATTTAATTAGTTCCTGTGTTCTTTCATATCCTATATATGATGGCAGTTCCCCACCGACATCTGGAGAAAGAGATAATTTTCCATCAGAATAAGCACCTGCTCCTGCAAAACCTGTTGTAATATTGCAAGGCTTACACCCAACACATACATTTGTTTTTCTCTTAGGACAAATTCTCTTTTCTATTGAGTTACCTTTTTCGAACATGAGCACCTTTAAATCCTTTTTCTTACTCATTAACTCCATAGCACAAAAGATACTAGCAGGGCCTGCGCCAACGATGATTACATCGTATTTATTATTCATATATTTTACACTCTCTTTTCTTTAAGAATACATTTGAATATTATCAGAAAAAATCAACAATTGCAATAAATACTTGCGAACCTTTTCTTTATTATCCCATAGAATGTTCGTTTTTATACCATTTTTTTTAATACACCTTTTATCTTATGCTTTCTATATTAAGATTAATACTTTAAAGGAACATTTACAAGTTTATGATATAAAAACTTTAGCGATCAGCAATCAGTTGTCAGCCACCGGTGCTAGGGTTAAGTGTCACAGGTCAAAATTTCAAATACATATATAGATAGCTTATATAGTAGAAAAATTTAAAGATAAAATTTTTTAATCCACAAAAAAAAGCGCCTTCAGCGCTATTTTTGTACATATCCGCATTCTTCATTAGGACAATAAACCTTTTTACGATTTCCATAGCCCTTTTGTAACAATATACCTTGGCATTTTGGACACTTTTCAGGAATAGGTCGATCCCATGAGGTAAATTCACATTCAGGATAATTGCTGCATCCATAAAAAGTTCTTCCTTTTTTCGTTCTTCTTACAACGAGCTCTCCATCTTTACAATCTGGACATTTTACGCCTAATTCCTCTAAAAAGGACTTTGCATTTCTACAGTCTGGAAATCCTGGACAGGCTAGAAATTTGCCATACCTCCCAGTTTTAATGACCATCATTCTTCCACATTTCTCACACTCTACATCGGAAACAGGGTCTTCGATTTTTCTTTCTTCCATGACTTCCTCTGCATACTTTAACTCTTTTTCAAAGTTCCCATAGAATTTTGCAATAATATCCTGCCAATGAGTATTTCCATCGGCAATCTTATCTAAAGAAGCTTCCATACCTACTGTAAATTCTACATCTACAATATCTTTAAAATAAGTCTCCATAAGATCCGTTACTAAAAATCCTAGTTCTGTAGGGTGAAGCTTCTTTTCCTCAACCTCTACATAACCTCGATTTAATATGGTTTGTATGGTTGGAGAGTAAGTACTTGGTCTTCCTATACCCTTTTCTTCTAAGATCTTTACTAAAGATGCTTCCGTAAATCTAGAAGGTGGTGAAGTAAACTTTTGCTCTTTATTCATTTGGATTAATTCTACGATTTCTCTTTCCTCAAGATGAGGTATTTTATTTTTTTCTTCCTCTAAGTTATCCTGTCCATCATAGCCATAAATCCTCATAAATCCCTGAAATACGAGCCTAGAGCCAGTAGACCTAAAGTTATAATTCCCACAATCTATATCTACACTTAGGGTATCGTACTGAGCATTCGCCATTTGGCTACCCACAAAACGATCCCAGATTAATTTATAAAGCCTGTATTGATCTCGTTTTAAGGAATCCTTTACCTTTATAGGTTCTAGTTCCATCGTAGTGGGTCGAATGGCTTCATGGGCGTCTTGTACGTTCTTCCCTTTTTTCTTGACCTTATTTTCACCACCTACGTATTCCTTCCCATATTGACTAAGTATGTAGTCTCTGCAATTATTTTTTGCCTCGTCAGATATTCGAATGGAATCTGTTCTCATATAAGTAATCAATCCAACATCGCCATAGCCTTCAATTCTTAAACCTTCGTAGAGCTGTTGAGCTAAACTCATAGTCTTTTTTGTGGAAAAGTTTAATTTTTTAAATGCTTCTTGTTGCAATGTGCTCGTAGTAAAAGGCACTGGTGACTTACGAGTTCTTTTCCCTTCTTTAACCTTAGAGACGACAAAAGGCTCTGTTAGTTCGCTGATAATTTTCTCAACTTCCTCTGAGCTCTTAATTTCGTGCTTTTTTCGATTAATTCCATAGAATTTTGCATCAAATTCTTCTTTTTCTTTAGCTAATCTTAAGT
>CAZVEI010000255.1:0-3247 GCA_964626295.1 uncultured Alkalibaculum sp. | reverse complement strand
TGACCGTATCTATGCAGATGCAGACTGGCTCAGTCATGATTTCAGGCTCATTGACCATAACCCTTGCCAACATAACTCGTTGTAGTTGTCCACCTGAAAGGTTGCCGATTAATTCCTTTGTGTACTCTTCCATACCAATTTGTTTAAGTGCCATGTAAGCCTTTTGGCGGTGTTCTTTCTTGGGAAATCGAAGGAGTCCAATTTGAGAAAAAAGATTAGCCATAACGATTTCCTCTGCAGTAGCAGGGAAGTTCGAATGAGAAGAAAGGCCTTTTTGAGGTACATAGCCAATTCTAGGCCAATCTTTAAAATTTTGTACGTCTTCATTAAAAAGGCAAATCTGCCCAGTAGATGGAACGTGCTCGCCGAGTACTAGTTTTAATAAAGTGCTTTTACCAGAGCCATTGGCTCCTATAATGGCAACAAAATCTCCTTTGTTTATTGTGAAATTGATTTCGGAAAAGATGTCTGTATTGTTGTAACCAAAACTGAGATTATTTACTTCTATTATTTTCATATGCTTCTCCTATTGTAATGCGCTCTTTAGTGCATCTAAATTTTGTCTCATAACGGAAAAATAGTCGTCACCAGCAGACTCTTGATCATTGCTAAGGCCTTCAATGGGGCTTAGTACTGCTGTATTTGCACCTATCTCCTTTGCAATAGTTTCTGCTACTTTAGAACTTATAGTTTCTTCAAAGAAAATGGTTTTTATATCTTTTTCTTTTGCAAGATCAATAATTTCAGCCATTCGAGCTGGATCTGGATCTGAATCAGCAGATAATCCTTCGATACCTATTTGATGTAGGTCATAAGCTTCACTTAAGTACCCATAAGCTTCATGAGAGACGATAATATCCTTGTTGGCAAGAGGAGTAAGAGTATCTTTGAATTCCTGATCTAATGCATCACACTCAGTAGCGTATTTTTCATAATTCGCTTGGTAGTATTCTGCATTACTAGGATCTGCCTCTACAAATGCGTTTTTGATGTTTTCCATTTGTATCTTAGCATTTAAAGGATACAACCAAACGTGAGGGTCGTGGGTTGTGTCTTCTTGGTGTTTTTCACTATGAGAATGTCCTTTAATAAAATCTACATTATTAGAAGCTTCTACAACAATGATTTTTTCATTCTGAAGAGAAGCTAATACATCCTCAACCCAGTGCTCCATACCTGCACCATTATAGATAAAAACATCGGCTTCTTCTAAGTGAGTAATATTCATAGCCGTTGGCTCCCAATCGTGAGGCTCTGTACCAGATGGGACCATATTCGATAAATTGATTTTGTCTCCACCAATTTTTGATGCAAAGTCGTACATGGGGTATATGCTAGCGTATACTGTAATATTTTTGTTCGTATTATTGGTAGTAGGGGCATTTTTTTCGGAAGTACTACAGCCGATCAATAAAGCTATTAATAAAATGAGTAAAGACCATAATGTAATTTGTCGTTTCATATAAACTATCTCCTTAAGTATTATTTCTACCCTAAATGCAAACCATTTGCATTTAGGGTTATTATAAATATCTTATCTATAAAAGTCAAGATGTACAAGTAAATCAAGCTTTTAAATTGGAATTTACAGATTATTTTTAGGCAATAATTTTGTAAATTAATATAATATAATAAATAGATGAATACCTGTTGACAAATAATGCCTTATGCAATAAAATAATATTAAACATATCGAAATAGTAACAAATGAAAAAATGGTTGGTGATAAGATTATGGGCAAACTTTTAATTATTAAAACAGGTTCTTCTAATAAATCTGTAATTCAAAGGTGTGGAGATTGTGATTATCGCATTGCGAAATACGCTGGTTTATCCCGGGAAGATGTAGTGGTTGCTTGCGTCTATAAAAATAGCCTTTTAGCTTCACTAGATGGCATATCTTCTATTATCATTACAGGTTCTCCATCGATGGTAACAGATAAGGAACCATGGAGTGTAGCGGTATCTGATTGGTTAAAAGATATTGTCCAAAAGGATATCCCAATTCTAGGAATATGCTTTGGTCATCAACTCCTTGCCCATACTTTAGGTGGTTCCGTAGATTACCACAAGTTAGGAGAGGAAAAAGGAGAAGTAGACATCCAGCTAACAGAAGAAGGCAGAGAAGACCCCTTACTAAGTGTATTACCAGCTGATTTTTCAGCACATGCTTTTCATAAACAAACCGTAACCACGCTTCCGCCAAAAGCGAAAGTGTTAGCTAGAAATAAATTTGAATCCTCACACGCAGTAGCCTTTAGCGATAAAATTTGGGGCGTACAGTTTCACCCTGAGTACACAGGTGGTACGACAACTATAGATCCTGAAAAAACTTATGGGGCAAGACTTTTAAAGCAGTTTGTGAAGATTGCAGGATGAAAAAATATAGGTGTATATAAAAAATAAGCACAAAGCCATTTAAGATTTCCTTGTAGGTAAGGAGGTTTTAGATGGCTTTGTGCTTTTTTATAGTGGAAAATATCAATTCGTATTTATTTTAGTGTGGACGGTGTCCATACTATTAGATTATCTTAGGCAAGCTTTCAAAACTACGTTGTAAATCTTCATCTGTAGGAATGTAGTCAGTCATGGTTTTGTTATTGTATTGATTGTAAGCTGCTAAATCAAAATATCCCGTGCCCGTAAGACCGAAAAGAATCGTCTTTTGTTCACCTATTTCTTTGCATCTTAAAGCTTCTTTCATAGCACCGTAAATGGCATGAGATGACTCTGGAGCCGGAAGGATCTGCTCTATTTTAGCAAATTTTATAGCTGCCTCAAAAACGGTAGTTTGCTCTGCAGAAATGGCCTCCATATAGCCATCATCGTATAATTTGGAAAGGATAGGGGACATTCCGTGATATCTAAGTCCTCCAGCGTGATTAGGGGAGGGCATAAAATTACTTCCCAAAGTATACATTTTAGCTAATGGCGTTATCCGCCCAGTATCGCAATAATCATAGGCGTATTTGCCTCTAGTAAGGGAAGGACACGAAGCTGGTTCCACTGCAATAATCCTTGGGTTTCTCTTACCTGTAATTTTATCGGACATAAATGGTGCAATCAATCCACCTAAATTGGAACCCCCACCTGCACAACCAACGATAATATCTGGATATTCGCCTAATTTTTCTAGAGCTGTTTTACACTCTAAGCCGATAACAGATTGATGCAAAAGTACCTGATTTAGTACAGAGCCTAGTACATATCTGCATTTCTCTTGTTTCATTGATTGTTCTATTGCTTCT
>CAZVEI010000254.1:545-3254 GCA_964626295.1 uncultured Alkalibaculum sp. | reverse complement strand
CATGATGTTTGGAGAAATCTTCATATCTATCCTTGCGGCGTAGAGCATGAAGTTCAAAACGCCATTGCAAGTTGCTTGACAAATGTAGATGGAGATTATGTTTCTTTAGCGAAAAAAGCTCTTCGACTTGGCCTTTCTACTATTTACACTGCTCAAATAGGCTTAGAAATGACTCAAGACATCTTATTTGGAACTCCTATGCCTCATGAGGTAAATGTAGACTTAGGCATTATGGATCCAAACTATGTAAATATTGCTTTTAATGGTCATCAGCCTTGGATTGGCGTTGCAACTTTACAAAAGGCAAAACAAGCACAGTACCAAGAAATGGCTAAAAAAGCAGGTGCAAAAGGTCTTCGAATTGTAGGCTCCATTGAAACAGGCCAGGAGCTGTTGCAAAGATTCGAAGTAGATGATGTTTTCGTCGGCTTAATGGGCAACTGGCTTTCTATTGAACCATTCTTAGCTACAGGTACGGTAGATGCCCTAGTTATGGAAGAAAACTGTTCTCCTCCAGCTATTGATCAATATGCAGAAAAATATCAAGTGGCCCTTATTAGCGTAAGTACCATTATCGGCGTACCTGGTTGTGAAACCAATATGCCATACTACCCAGCAAAAGCAGATGAAATGGCAGACAAATGCATTGAATTGGCTATAGAGAACTTTAAGAAAAGACACGGCAAAATCACTCCAATGGTACCAAAACACGTACAAAAGGCAATTGCAGGTTTCTCTACAGAAGCAGTATTAGGTGCTATTGGCAATGATTTAAATACTCTAGTAGATGTAATCTCCAAAGGACAAATCAAGGGAATCGTAGCTCTTGCAAACTGTTCTACCCTAAGAAACGGTCCACAAGACTGGAATACCGTAAACCTTACAAAAGAATTGATCAAACGAGATATTTTAGTCGTTGCTGGTGGTTGTGGTAACCACGGTTTAGAAGTAGCTGGACTTTGTAGTCTTGAGGCTGCTGAAATAGCTGGAGAAGGTCTAAAAGGCATTTGTAAAGCTTTAGGAATACCCCCAGTATTAAGCTTTGGTACTTGTACAGATACTGGCAGAATTTCTATGCTCGTAACTGCTTTAGCAGATCACTTAGACGTAGATATTCCTGACCTTCCAATCGCCGTCACAGCACCAGAATGGATGGAACAAAAGGCAACCATAGATGGGATCTTTACAGTAGCATATGGCTGCTATACACATCTATCCCCTACTCCATTTATTACAGGAGCGCCAAAACTAGTGAAGCTCTTGACAGAAGATGTAGAAGGCCTTACAGGTGGTAAAGTAGCCCTAGGAGACGACCCAGTAGAGGTAGCCATCGGCATCGAAAACCATATCAATAGCAAGAGAAAAAAATTAGGAATGTGATTTGAACAATCGTTCGACTATGGTTTAACTATTGTTCCATAGTCGTATTGATTGACAAGTTCCCCTATAGCAAAAAACCTTTTGCCTGTTTTGGAAGAATAGTAACAAGTCATAAGAGACGCGATGGGTTTTTCTCGCTCTGTCGAGCGTTCATCAGACAACATTTCTATAGCTGTATCTTCTACTACTGCTGTTTTATAGACGATGTATTCGTACATCGTCTTTTTATCTGTTATATAGATTTTACTTCCCTCTTCAATGTCCATTAGCCCTCCAAATAGGGTATCTTTTCTGTTGACATAATGGCCTGCGAGAGTATAATTTCCTAGACCCATTATTTGCTCTTCTTTCATGGTACCTACTCCACCTAGCAAATTGCTCTCTGAAATGCCCTTTAGAATTGGCAGGTTTAAGTCAATATCGGGAATAATCAGCTGACCGATAATGAGGTTTTTGTCAAGACTTTTAGAGCCTAATAAGGTTCTTGTAAGAGTCACCTCTTGAACAGAATCTAGATTAAATTCTGCTTCCCTATCTTTGTTTTTTTCAATATCCTCCCAAGATAGCTCATCTATCTCTTTCCTATTTGCATCATTTGATACCTTTAACATAAAGTCGCTAATATAAGGCAGAGCTATTAATAAAATTCCTATAACAATAAGGAGTATAGAGATCGTTTTCTTCATGTAGATCACCGATTCTTATAGATTTTGTATCTTCCTCTTGTATTTAATAATAAACAAAATTTGTTCAAAAAGATAGATAAATCGCTAAAATTCTAGAGCTATTCTTCATATTTTTATTTACTCCTACTTTTTAGCAGCTGCATTAAACCCATAATGAATATAGTGACCCCAAATAAAGTAAGTATAATGTTTGCGCCACTTGTACCTGTCTTAGGTAATTCACCTGGGTCTACGGGCTCAGGAATATGAACAATTTCCTTTTTATATTCATTATGGAATCTTACACCGTCGAGCTTATCCGTTTCACCAAGCTTATACAGTATCATCGTAGTCTCTAAACCACTGCCATTTTCTGCATTAGTTACGTATATGACTAGATTGTATATTGTGTTGTCATAAGTGGCCAGTTTGTTAGTTCCAGCTTTCTGAGAAACCGTGTATGTGTAGACGCCAAGGGATGAAAATTCAATTTCTGGTAATTTAGCGGTATCTGCTCCTTTAATAATCATGTTGAAAACCCCATCTACACTGCCCTCTGGCATAGGATAAGATGAATTATCTGCTTTCATGATTATTTTGTAATCCTCATGGATTGTTGGCGGTGAACCGCCTAAGGAAACTGTAACTGGTATTTGACCACTTT
>CAZVEI010000254.1:0-535 GCA_964626295.1 uncultured Alkalibaculum sp. | reverse complement strand
CCGATGCTGCAAGCGCTATTGGTATAAGTGCAATGAAACACATAATAAATATGAGTATTACCTTTATAAACTTTGTTCTCATTTCCGCTATCCTCCTATTCTACTGTTTTATTGTTCTACTGTTTTATTGTTCTCCTGTCTTTTAGGTTCCATAATTGCTAGAATAACTGTCCTTGCATCTGTAAATTCTGAGGCGCACGTTGTAAGAGCTAAAACCTGTGTATCTGTCTTTACCGACTCCATTACTTTATTGATCACATCTTTGTTTAGGTGCAAAGCATTCCTATTTGCAAATTGCAGTAAATCATCTATATTACCTTGCCATTGTCCCGGATTAAAGATTGCTTCTTCTGAAGACGGAACAACTAGGCAAGCGTAGATTTCTAATTTATAAACTCTATGGGGTAAAATTAATGTTCCACTTTGATTTTCACTAAAAAACACTTCATCCTTATATAAATCTAAATCTCCAAACATTTTGCTATTATCCATATGGTGACCATATAATAGAGAATAAGAATCTTTAAAACTCCCG
>CAZVEI010000253.1:0-3291 GCA_964626295.1 uncultured Alkalibaculum sp. | reverse complement strand
ATAGGGGTCTTGCTCCTGGTCAAATTGAGAAAAAAGACTAAAAGATATGAAAAATGATAAAAAAAAGAAATATTTTGTGTTGTACTTTGTCGAAAAAAGAAGACTGTTTAAATAGTCTTCTTTTTTTTTATTTTGAAACAGAATGAATCTTGTTTAAAGTGGGTAGGGGTGGTATAATGTGGTTAAATGTGGGGAGAAAATGGGGTGAAGTGTGTGTTTATTGGAGAGTATCAGCATAATATCGACGATAAAGGCAGACTTACAATGCCCTCAAAGTTTAGAGAAGCATTAGGAGAGAACTTTGTTCTTACAAAAGGTATGGACAAGTGTTTATTCATTTTTCCACGTGATGAGTGGTCCACATTTGAAGAAAAGTTAAAAACGCTACCCATCTCAAGTAAAGACGCAAGGGCATTTACTCGTTTTTTCTTTGCCGGAGCGGCTGAATGTGAATTAGATAAACAGGGGAGAATAATGATTCCTTCTAATTTACGAAATTATGCAGGTGTTTCTAAGGAGACTTACATTATAGGTGTCTCTAGTAGATTAGAGATATGGAGCAAAGAAAATTGGGAAGACTACAATGAAGACGACGATTTAAGTTATGATGCTATAGCAGAAAAGATGAGCATGTTAGGCATCTAAAAAGAGGTGGGAAGATGGAATTAACACATACTTCTGTCTTATTAGAAGAGTGTATAGAAGGATTAAAAATTAAAAAAAACGGAATTTACGTAGATTGTACTTTAGGTGGGGCAGGTCATAGCATAGAGATTGGCAAAAAATTAGATGCTAATGGAACCTTAATTGGAATCGATCAAGACGATTATGCTTTAAAAAAGGCAGAGTTACGCTTAGAAAATCTATCTTGTAAGAAAAATCTTGTCAGAGATAATTTTCAAAATATCAAAGAGGTTTTGCATTCATTAAACATTGAAAAAGTCGATGGTATTTTAATGGATCTAGGTGTATCTTCTTTTCAATTAGATGATGGGAGCAGAGGTTTTTCCTATAATCAAGATGCCCCACTAGACATGAGGATGGACAAGAGAAGCCCTTTTTCCGCTTATGAACTCGTTAATGACTACGAGGAAAGAGAGCTTTTTCGAATCATTAAATCTTATGGTGAAGAAAAATTTGCCTCTAGGATTGCAAGAGAAATTGTTAAAAGTAGGGCCGAGTCGCCCATAGAGACTACTAGTCAATTAGTAGATATTATAAAAAAATCCATACCTGCAAAGGCGAGAAGAGAAGGTCCTCATCCTGCAAAGAGAACTTTTCAAGCCATACGTATAGAGGTCAATAGGGAACTTGAAATATTAAGAGAAGCAATAAAAGACGCGGTCTCAGTATTAAATCCAAATGGGAGGATTTGCATTATTACCTTTCATTCTTTGGAGGACCGGATTGCAAAGCAAACTTACAAAGAGCTGACAAATCCTTGTACATGCCCTTCTGATTTTCCTCAGTGTATCTGTGGGAACGAACCTATTGTAGAGATCATTACGAGAAAGCCAATTTACCCTTCAGAAGAAGAGCTTATAAACAACCCCCGTTCAAGAAGTGCAAAGCTGAGAATTGCAAAAAAAATATAGTATAATTTGTATAGGAGTGAAATATGATGGTAATATCAGGGAAAAGAAAATATGATGTGTATTTAGAGGAAGATGCAGACATTACAGTAACAAAAATAAGAGATAAATACGAAAAGAAAAAATCAAGAAAAAAGGCTATGAAGCCTGTTTCTAAATTAGGCTATTTCTTTATAGTTGGTCTATCCTTTATACTCTGTACCATCCTCCTGGTACAGCATACTAGAATCAATACCTTAAACAATGGAATCATTAGCTTAGAAGCTGAGCTAAAAGAAGTTCAAATGCTCAACGACAGCAAAGAAGGTTCCTTGCTTTCTAGTTTCGATTTAGATGCAATAGAAAAGACTGCAAAAGAAGAATTAGGAATGGTAGAACCTACTCCTGAACAATATACATATTTAGCAGTGAAAGACTCAAGTTTAAGCGCAGATGCTGCTGACGAAGAACGTTCAATACAAGAAGCCCGGGCTGAAGGATCGTGGTTCACGAGACTCATTGACTAATTGGAGGGGATGACTTGTCCATATATCATTTAAGAAGAAGAAAAAGGCTTATTTTTGCCTTTTTTGTTTTTGCTGCACTTTTTCTTGTTTTAGCTATTAGATTAACATCTATTCAAGCTTTTGACTCCATCAACCTTACAGATGAACAAATTGATCAGTTGATGGGAGAAATTCCTCTTACAGCCACAAGAGGGGATATATACGATAGAAATATGAACATACTTGCAAAAGATGCCTCTGCTAGTGCCATTTACGTTAGGCCTAAAGATGTAGAAAAACCAGAAGAAGTAGCAGATTATTTAAGCGAAATACTCGAATTAGATCGAGAAAAATTATACAAAAAAATTGTAGATACAACCCAATGGATAGCCTTAGTCGAAAGAAAAGTAGATAATGATATTGCTTTTGATATCCGAAATAAAAAGTTTAAGGGCGTTGAAATTTCTGAAGATAAAAAGAGGTATTATACAAATGGTAATTTCGCATCTTATGTATTAGGATTTACAGGTACAGATCATCAAGGTCTTTACGGAGTTGAAAGTGTATTTAATAATGTATTAAGCGGCGAAGACGGCGTTTTAGTATACGAAAAAGATGGTTTGAGCCAAAAGGTAGCATCTGGTTATCAAGTTCGAATGGAACCAGATGAAGGGGATAATGTAGTACTGACTATAGATAGTATTATTCAGCATTTTCTAGAATCCCAATTAGAAAATACTATGAAGGAATTTGATGCTAAGAGGGTCATCGCCATTGCAATGGATCCAAGTACCGGCGAAGTACTAGCAATGAGCAGTAGGCCAGATTACGATTTAAACGATCCAAGAACGGTATCGAAAAGTTTTGAAAGCAAAATGTCTACAGAGTTAGAGGGGGCAAGTTTAGGAGAAAAGCAACTTGAAATGTGGAAGAATCCAGCTGTTACTTTTAACTACGAACCAGGATCTACTTTTAAGCCTATTACAGCTGCAGCAGGTTTAGAAGAAGGTGTAGTAAGTGCTGAAACGAGTTTTTATGACAAAGGCTATATTGTAGTAGATGGCGTTCGAATAAAGTGTCATATCTTTCCAGGGAGCCATGGTTCCCAAACTTTTGTAGAAGCGGTTGCCAACTCTTGTAATCCGGTCCTTGTAGAGACGGCTATGCGCATGGAACCAGTAACCTTTTATAAATACGTACATAATTTTGGTTTT
>CAZVEI010000252.1:0-3310 GCA_964626295.1 uncultured Alkalibaculum sp. | reverse complement strand
TATACTTACAACAATCATATAAAACCATATACTATTAATCATACAAACACCTCACCTCTTAGTAAATGTATCGATTATTTTGCTCAATATGACACTTTTTTTGTAAATCTATAATGTAATTAAATTGAACTTTATTATATGGCATTGAACAATTTTATTTAATTTGATATAATTACTGAGAATAATGTCGAAATTTGTATTAAGAGGGGAGAATTTACTTATAATGAAGTCTACAGGTATCGTCAGAAAAGTCGATGAGTTGGGGCGGATCGTCATTCCCATCGAATTAAGAAGAACATTAGATATTAACATCAAGGATTCTTTAGAAATCTATGTCGATGGGAATTTTGTGCTATTAAAAAAATATGAGCCTGCATGTATCTTCTGTGGAAACGCAAAAGATATTACGAGCTTTAAAGGTAAAAACATTTGTCCAGAGTGTTTGGGTGGATTACAAAAATAAGAACTTCTTCGGAAGTTCTTTTTTATCGTGAAGTAATGAGCCAAGCGACTGTGATCAGCCATTTGGCGTTTTGCTTTCAATTAGTTACTTTTTCATCAGCTGCTCATAAACCTCTCTCTTTGGTATTTGTCGATCTTTGGCGATTAGTTTTATAACTTCTTTTCGGTCTATTCCTTTGTCTATATAAAACTCAAAATGTTCTTCCAAACTAATGTTTGCCCAGTTCTGTTCTTCTACTTCAGGAATATGACCTTCTACTACGAGGACAAATTCTCCTCTCGGTTCCTTTTGTCGAAAATGCTCTATTGCCCGGGAAATATGTCCGTGAATTACTTCTTGATGAAGCTTTGTCAATTCCCTTGCTATAGATATCCTTCTATCGCCTAGATGTTCCTGAAGATCTCCTAATGTTCCTAATAACTTATGGGGTCCTTCGTAAAAAATTAGAGTACACTCTAAAAAACGAAGTTTTGCTAGTTCTTCTCTGCGTGTTTTCTTATTTGTAGATAGAAATCCTTTAAAGTAAAAATTTGTCGTATCTAATCCAGACAACACAAGAGCACTAATAGATGCACTTGCACCTGGAATAACTTCTACAGGGATATTTCTCTCAATGCAAGCTTGTACCATAGTTACACCTGGATCAGAAATTCCAGGCATGCCTGCATCAGAGACAATAGCAATACTCTCCCCATCTTCTATTAACTGACATAAGTATTCAGACCTCATTTTTTCATTGTGTTGATGATAGCTGATCATCTTTGACTTTATATTGTAATGATTTAATAATTTTATGGTGTTTCGCGTATCTTCACAGGCAATTCGATCTGCTTCTTGTAATATTCGAACAGCACGATAGCTTATATCTTCTAAATTTCCTATTGGTGTTGCTACTAGGTAGCATTTTCCTTTTTGGGTCATGATACTCCTCCTCAAATATGCAACTTACGTCGCAGTAAATAATGAACATGGAACAATAAATAATGAACAATTTAAAAGAGTAGCAAGGGTCGCATATTTGTACTGTTCCATGTTCAGTGTTCACTCTTCATTATTCATTTAGGGTTTAATATTATATTGTAATGTCAATTAATTATATAGCTTATCCAATTATAGTTAAAGCATAGAGATCCTTCGCTGGCTCAGGATGACCTCCGGCGGGGTCTTGATCAGATCTATGAGTTTTTTAGTGCCGGAGGCACATTTGACCCTAGCACCTGCTTTTGTCATCCTTGAGGCTTTAGCCGAAGGATCTTGCTTTTCTTCTGCTTTCTGCATTTCATATCTTCAGCCTTAAGAGTTCCGCTTTTAGTATTCAGCTTTCCGCTATTTTTTTTCCGTCCAACCTATTACATACAACAACAAGCAACCCAATAAGGTTGCTTGCATCTTAGTCATTATATCATAAATATATTAAACACTAAAATAACTCTGTTCGAATGATCGTTTCTATTCTATTTGGGCCTATAGAGATGATGGAGGCTGATGTTTCTGTTATTTCTTCTATTGCCTTAATGTAAGTTTTTGTGGTCTCGGGTAGCTCATCGTAGGTTTTGCATTTGCTTATATCTTCATTCCAGCCTTTAAATTCTTTATATACTGGTTTATATTGTGCAAGATCATCTAAGTCTGCAGGGAAATCTGTAATGATTTTTCCTTTGTATTCATATCCTACACAGATTTTTAGTGTTTCGATACCTGCTAGAGTATCTAATTTAGTTAGAGCTAAGGAAGTCAAACCGTTTACTCTTACCGCAAAATTTACAATTACGGCGTCGAACCAGCCACACCTTCTCGATCTTCCTGTAGTTGTTCCGTATTCATGACCCTTTTCTCTAATATACTCTCCTATATGGTCAAATAATTCAGAAGGAAATGGACCTTCCCCTACCCTTGTAGTGTACGCTTTAACTACACCGAGAACATTGTCAATATATCTAGGTCCGATTCCTACGCCAATTGTTACACCACCAGAACCTGGATGAGAAGAGGTCACGTATGGATAAGTTCCTAAGTCTAAATCAAGTAGCGTCCCTTGAGCCCCTTCAAATAGAACCTTCTTTCCTTCTTTAATATACTGGTATACTTCTACTGTAGAATCTGTAACGTATTGTCTTATTCTTTTGGCGTAACCTAAGTATTCTTCTAAAATTTCTTCGTAGTTTAACCCTTCCCTATTGTAGATGAGCTTTAATACTGTGTTCTTTGCTTCTATATTTTGTTTTAACTTCTTAGCAAACTTATCTTCTTTCATTAAATCTGCTATTCGTATACCGCTTCTTTCTGTCTTATCCATATAAGCTGGACCGATACCTTTTTTTGTGGTTCCAATTTTACTCTCCCCAAGGGCATCTTCTGAAAGAGCATCTATTATTTTATGATAAGGCATGATTAAGTGAGCTCTATCGCTAATTCGTAAGTGTTCTGTAGAAATATTATTTTCTTCTAGATAATCTATTTCTTCTAAGAGCGCCTTAGGATCTATAGCTACTCCATTGCCAATAATACATGGCTTATCTTTATTGATAATGCCAGATGGAATTAAGTGAAGTTTGTAGGTTTTATCTTCTACTTCTACAGTGTGTCCTGCATTATTTCCTCCAGCATATCGAACCACAACTTCTGCTTGTTGTGCAAGATAATCCGTGATTTTACCCTTTCCCTCATCTCCCCATTGTGCCCCGACAATAACTACACTACTCATACGAATTCCTCCCATTTATTGTTGCTCTAGTATTTGTCTTGCTACGTAAACTCCGTTTGCTGAAGCTTGCATTAACCCTCTAGTTATTCCAGCACCATCACCTATTGCATGGGTAACAACTCTGATGCCATTTTCACTAGCAA
>CAZVEI010000251.1:0-3316 GCA_964626295.1 uncultured Alkalibaculum sp. | reverse complement strand
ATCAAAAGGATAACGAAAAACTTCTTCAGGCCTTGAGAAATTTGACGAATCTTGGCAACACGCTGATTGTAGTAGAGCACGACGAGGATACTATGTATGAGGCGGACTACATCATTGACATTGGGCCAGGCGCAGGCATTCACGGAGGAGAGATTGTAGCCGAAGGGAATGTAGAGAAAATCAAAAAATCCAGAAAATCCATAACAGGTCAATACTTAAGTGGAAGGAAAAGCATTCCAGTACCCTCTCAAAGACGACAGGGAAATGGGCATTTCCTAGAGATTAAAGGTGCTAAAGAGAATAATTTAAAGAATATTGATGTAAAATTTCCTCTTGGAACTTTAACATGCGTAACAGGAGTATCAGGCTCAGGGAAAAGTTCTCTAATTAATGAAATTCTCTATAAAGGCGTAGCTCACAAGACCAATCGGTTAAATAGAAAGATAGGAAAGCACAAGGAAATACTCGGTATTGAGAACATGGACAAGGTCATCGATATCGATCAATCTCCAATAGGTCGAACACCTAGATCAAATCCTGCTACCTATACTGGCGTATTTGACATGATTCGAGATCTCTATTCTCAGACGCCAGATGCAAAAGCAAAGGGCTATCAAAAAGGTCGCTTTAGCTTTAATGTAAAAGGCGGAAGATGTGAAAAGTGCAAAGGCGATGGCATCATAAAAATTGAAATGAACTTCCTCCCTGATGTGTACGTTCCCTGCGAAGTCTGTAAGGGAAAACGCTACAATAGAGAAACTCTTCAAGTAAAATATAAGGGAAAGAGCATTGCCGATGTTTTAAATATGACAGTAGAAGAAGCACTGGACTTTTTCAAAAACATCCCTAGAATCGAACTAAAGATTCGAACTTTATACGAGGTAGGACTTGGCTACGTTAAATTAGGACAACCATCCACTCAGTTGTCGGGAGGAGAAGCACAGCGAATCAAACTAGCTACAGAGCTAAGCAAAAGGAGTACAGGTAAGACCTTATATATTTTAGATGAGCCTACAACAGGGCTTCATATTGCAGATGTAGACAAACTGATTACGGTGCTAGAACGACTAGTAGAAGGTGGAAATACGGTAGTAGTCATTGAACATAATTTGGATGTAATTAAAGTAGCAGATTACATTATCGATTTAGGACCAGAAGGTGGAGACGGTGGTGGAAATATCGTCGTTATAGGTACACCAGAGGAAATTGTTCACCATAAAGAGTCCTATACAGGACGATTTTTAAAGGAAAAATTATAAAAAATTTATGCGTTTATGTGTTTTCATTTAAGAAAAATTTGGTATAATGCCAATAAGGGTAAAACAAGGTGGTAAGGTGGTAAAGCGCTGTTGGCGCTTTACTTGTAACTAATTTAAATTTCCAATTTGTATCTTTTAAAATCGTATGGTATAATGAAAAGGTTAATAAATTGTTTAGTCAGAAGAAGAAAGTGTATATAGGAGGATTTTGATGGGATCAACAGTTGAAAAAATAGAAAAAAATGTAGCGACGGTAAAAATAGAAGTTTCAGCAGGGGACTTTAATAGTGCCGTAAACAAATCATATAATAAGAACAAAGGCCAGTTTACAATTCCAGGATTTAGAAAAGGCAAAGCACCAAGAAAAGTTATTGAAGTACAATATGGAGCAAATGTATTCTACGAAGACGCAATCGACTTTGCATTTCCAGATGCGTATAATAAAGCTATAGAAGAACATGAATTATTTCCAGTTTCTAGACCATCTATGGAAAGCATAGATACAATTGATGCACAAGAAGGTCTAGTTATGACTATAAGCGTTGCTATAAAACCTGATGTTGAATTAGGCGAATACAAAGGCGCTGAAATCGAAAGTTTAGATTATCAAGTTACTGATGAAGACATTAATGCAGAATTAGAAAAAGTTCAAAATCAGAATGCTCGATTAGCAAGTGTTGAAGAAGGTACTGCTGCAAAAGAACAAGATACAGTAGTAATTGACTTTGAAGGATTCGTAGATGAAGTAGCTTTCGAAGGTGGTAAAGGAGAAAACTACAGTCTTGTATTAGGATCAAAACAATTTATTCCGGGTTTTGAAGAACAATTAGTTGGTGCAAAAACAGGAGAAGAAGTAGATGTAAAAGTAACTTTCCCTGAAGAGTACCATGCTGCTGACTTAGCTGGGAAAGAAGCTATTTTTAAAGTAAAAGTTAACGAAGTAAAAGCACAAGAATTACCTGAAATCGACGATGAATTCGTAAAAGACATCAGTGAATTTGATACATTAGATGAATACAAACAAGATTTAAAGGCAAAACTTCAAGAGACAAAGAGTAATGAACTAAAAGAAGAAGTAAGAAGCAAAGCAGTTAAGTTTGCTGTAGACAACGCGACTGTTGAAATACCTGATCCTATGATCGAGGAAGAAATCAATAAGACAATGGAAAACTTCTCATACCGTATGCAAATGCAAGGAATGAGTATGGAAGATTATTTCGCATATACAAACTCTTCTGAAGAGGCATTTAGAGAAAGTGTTAGAGATGATGTGGAAAACCAAATCAAGACAGATTTAGTCTTAACAAAAGTAACCGAGGTAGAAAATATTCAAGCTACAGAAGAAGAAATCGCAGAAGCTATAGAAGAATACGCAAAATCTTACAATATGGAAGCTGATAAGATAAGAGAAACCATGACAGATAGCGACAAAGAGTATTTCCAACAGACAGTAAAGAGAAAGAATATAATAGCATATTTAGTAGAAAATGCAGTACAAAAGAATTAGTAGATAAATAAAGAAGGAGTGAAATTTATGGATATGAATTTAGTTCCTATGGTTGTCGAACAAACAGGCAGAGGTGAAAGATCTTACGATATCTTTTCAAGATTATTAAAGGAGAGAATCATTTTCTTAAATGGTGAAGTTAATGATACGACTGCAAGCTTAGTTGTAGCTCAATTGCTATTTTTAGAAGCAGAGGATGCTGACAAAGATATTCAGTTATACATTAATAGTCCAGGAGGTTCTGTTACAGCCGGATTTGCTATATACGATACCATGAATTACATTAAAAGCGACGTCTCTACAATTTGTATTGGTATGGCAGCATCAATGGGAGCTTTCTTATTAGCTGCAGGACAAAACGGAAAGAGATTTGCCCTTCCTAATAGCGAAATTATGATTCATCAGCCACTAGGTGGTGCAAAAGGTCAATCTGTAGATGTGCAAATTTATGCAAATCGATTAATTCGAACAAGAGATGAAATCAATAAAATTTTAAGTGAAAAAACAGGTCAACCTATCGAAGTCGTTCAAAAGGATACAGATAGAGATA
>CAZVEI010000250.1:0-3323 GCA_964626295.1 uncultured Alkalibaculum sp. | reverse complement strand
CAGGAGTAGGAGGAGGCCTGTACGCTCAATACACTGCTTTTCTAGATCCTTCGACCTTTAGTTTCATGAAATCAGTAGAGATACTGACTATTGTTATTTTAGGTGGTATGGGGAGCCTTACAGGTACAGTAGTAGCATCCTTTTTATTAACGCTTCTACCTGAATTTCTTAGAGATTTTGCAGAATACAGAATGCTACTTTATTCCGTCGTATTAATTATTATGATGATCTTTAGACCTCAAGGAATACTAGGGGCAAAGGAACTCTCTTTGACAGGTGCACTAAGAATACCAGGCGCAATACGAGAGAAGAAAAGAGCACAAAATGATGCAAAAGGAGGAGAACTCTAATGGCATTATTAGATGTAAAAGACTTAACCATTCAATTTGGCGGACTTACTGCTGTAGATGGGTTTGAGATTTCCATCGAAAGTGGAGAACTCAGAGGCTTAATAGGGCCAAATGGTGCAGGAAAAACTACTGTTTTTAACATGTTGACAGGTGTATATCAGCCAACTTCTGGAAGTATTGTTTTAGATGATAAAAATATGGTAGGAAAACAGCCTTATGATATTGTAGAGGCTGGAGCAGCCAGAACCTTTCAAAATATTCGATTATTTAAGGAACTTACAGTAGAAGACAATGTAAAGATTGCCTATCATAGACAAATGAAATACAATATTATGGATGGCATTTTTCGTCTCCCATCTTATTGGAAAGAAGAAAAGAAAGCTCATGATTACGCTATGGAACTTTTAGATATTTTCGATATGAGACAATCTGCCCAAAGCTTAGCTAAAAACCTTCCTTATGGAAAGCAACGTAAACTAGAAATTGCACGAGCTTTAGCTACCAATCCAAAAATTTTACTGCTCGATGAGCCTGCTGCTGGAATGAATCCACAAGAGACAAAAGAGCTTATGGAAACCATATACTTAATTCGAGATAAATTTAAAATTGCTATTCTCTTAATCGAACACGATATGAATTTAGTAATGGGCATTTGTGAAAAGATTACTGTAATAGATTATGGAAAAATAATTGCAGTTGGCGATCCAGATTATATTAAATCTGATCCAAATGTAATCAAGGCTTATTTAGGCGAGTAGGAGGAGGGCAACTGATGTTAGAAGTAAAAAATCTTGATGTACACTATGGGAATATACACGCTATTAAAAATATAAGTTTTGACGTAAAACAAGGTGAAATTGTAACTTTAATTGGAGCGAATGGAGCGGGTAAGACCACTATACTTCAAACTTTATCTCGAATGATTAAGCCTACTAATGGAACGATTCTTTTTAAAGGGGAGGATATCGAAAAAGTCAGCCCACAAAAGATGGTATCTATGGGTATGGGGCATGTGCCAGAAGGTAGGCGAATCTTTGCTCAAATGACTGTATTAGAAAACCTTGAAATGGGTGCTTATTCAAGAAAGACAAATAAAGCAGAATTTAACCAAGACTTAGAATTGGTATTTAAAAGATTTCCTAGATTAAAAGAGCGAATAAAACAATTAGCTGGCACCCTTAGCGGTGGGGAGCAGCAAATGCTGGCTATTGGACGAACAATCATGTCTCATCCAGAACTCATTTTATTAGATGAACCTTCTATGGGGCTTGCACCAATTTTGGTAGATGAAATCTTTAATATTATTGAAGAAATCAATAAAACAGGTACAACAATCCTACTTGTAGAGCAAAACGCGAACAGAGCCTTGCAAATTGCAAACAGGGGATATGTATTAGAAACAGGGAAAATTGTTATTCAAGGAAAAGCAAAAGGCTTGATTGAAAATGATGATATCAAAAAAGCGTATTTAGGTGGCTAGTCGCCTAAATACGCTTTT
Source organism: uncultured Alkalibaculum sp. (assembly GCA_964626295.1). GTDB lineage: Bacteria > Bacillota > Clostridia > Eubacteriales > Alkalibacteraceae > Alkalibaculum. The sequence goes on along the minus strand of CAZVEI010000250.1, from coordinate 1,475 downwards.
TTTAGATGATAAAGATTTCTTTTCCTCTTTTAAGCTCTACAATCTTATTCACTAAAAAAGCGTGATTGTACTTTGATAATCTTTCTTTGCTTTCTTCTACGGTACCACCTTTGCAAGTGTGATACTTTCCGAAATTGCCACAAGTATTGCGGGCGCATTGGTCCAAGACGTCCTTAGAAAATATAATATCATGTAGCTCCATTTCTTTAAATTCGTCAAAACCTATTTCTTTAAATGCTTCTATCAGTCGGTCCCTAAGCATGCTTTAGTCCCCTTTTAATCAAATGAATGTACTTACCAGCCCCTAGTATACTCCTTATAGCAATCTAAACAAAGTTTTTGACCTTTGGATAAGCGGATTTTATGCTCTGGTGCACCTTCCTCACATTCGTCACAGATTATTGTTTCAAAACCTCTGGCCTTTTCAGGGACTTCTATTTTAGGATAAGTAATTTGAAACAAATCCTTGTAATCAGATTCTAGTAAAAAATTTTTCTTTTCTTCACGGCTCATTTTTCCCTTTATTTCTTTTAAGAACAGCCTTACACTGCGATCGTTTTTGCGATCATAAAAAGTAAAAGCCATCTTTCCTGTAGGCTTTAAGATCAAGTTTCCCTTTCCCATAGTGCATCCAGTCATGTACTGAACGGCATCTACTCCACAAGCATCGTTCTCTGTAAAACAAACGACTTCTTCGTCTCTTGAGAAAACAAGATTAAGTTCTGCTGCTGCACCTTCTACAGCTTTAAATCCAATAGCTAAACCAGGGCATTCATGACCATGAAAAGATATACATTGCTTCCATAATTCTTTATCCAATTTTATTCCTCCTTCTCTTGTAAAGTTTCAAAATATGATTTATTTACATAGAATAAGTATAGCATAGAATTGTTTCGGTGATAAGATAGTTAGCAAAGTCCTTGTTAAAAATGATAGGCAATTTTTTAGATAAGTATAATTTTTGATTTGTTCACTTACTAAAACTTTTAAATGACAAGATCAATTCATCAAAAATCCTGTAATCATAGGCTACTGGCAATCTAAGAGGTTCTTACAACATAAAAACTATAGGAAAAAAGTGTATCAAGGATTTTGTAATATTTTATTGACAAGCTATATTATAAATATTATAATAAACCTAAATTGATATTATTGGTTATATATAAAATTTTTAAAAATCGCATATTTATTAAAATTACATCATATTTTAGCGATATAATGAAAACGTTTAAGTATAACCAGTATTTCATCTTTGCTATTTACTCTAAAATAGCAAACACTAATCTTTGGCAATTCTTATTAAAATATATTAATGGAGGTATATTATGGACAACTCAAAGAAAACAAAGAAACCCTTAAGTAAGGCATTAAGGACCTTTTACGGGGTAGGGGATTGTGCTTTCTCGTTAATGACAAGTGTTGAAAACTACTTCTTCCCATTTTTCTTAACGAATCTAGCGCAATTTGACTTAGGT
>CAZVEI010000249.1:0-3323 GCA_964626295.1 uncultured Alkalibaculum sp. | reverse complement strand
GCCCTGTGTGGTAGGATAGTTGTCAAGGAGGTAAAAAAATATTATAGTTAATCTATAAACCTCAAAGGAGAACCCCATGGCAACATATAGTAAGGAATTTAAAAATAAAATTATTAGCCGAATGCTACCACCAAATAATGAATCTGTATCTCAACTTTCAAAAGAAACACAAATTCATGAGCAGACCTTGCGTAACTGGCGCAGTCAAGCACGTAAATCTGGTATAGCAGTACCTGGCAATAACCAGGTTGCTGAACGTTGGAGTAGCGAAGACAAATTTCTCATTGTTCTTGAAACCTCAAGCATGAATGAGATTGAGCTAGCAGAATATTGTCGCAAAAAAGGTCTTTATCCAGAAGAAGTGAAATCCTGGAAACATGTTTGCATGAAGGCAAACGGTGGTGTTGCAGAAGAAGCTTCCAGATTAAATAAAGAGCTTAAAGTCAAATCAAAAGAAGTCAAGAATCTGGAAAAAGAACTTCAACGTAAAGAAAAGGCATTGGCAGAAACAGCTGCATTACTGGTACTACGAAAAAAAATGAATGCGATCTGGGGGACGGAAGACGAGGACGAATGATTAGCCCCGTAGATCGCAGCAAAGCAGTCGAACTAATCGAAGAAGCCGTTCAAAGCGGTGCGACCCTTGACGCTGCTTGCAAAGAAGTAGGTATCAGTAGCCGAACATTAAACCGTTGGAAGAAATCAGCTGATGTAGATGGTGATTATATTGACCACAGAACAACATGTGAACGTAAACCACCTTCTAATAAACTTACTGAATTTGAGGAACATCAAATTTTAAATATAGTACATAATCCGAAATACAGCAGTCTGCCACCGAGTCAGATTGTTCCAATGTTAGCCGATGAAGGAATCTATATTGCATCAGAATCTACTTTTTATAGAGTATTACATAAATACGATGAACAGCATCATCGTGGACGTAGCCAAGAACCAGTCAAACGTCCTATATCTACACATGAAGCCACAGCACCTAATCAGGTCTACGTATGGGATATCACGTATTTGAATGGGCCTATTAAGGGACGACACTATTATCTGTACATGATATCAGATATATTTAGTAGAAAGATCGTTGCATGGGAAGTCTGGGAAGAGGAATCAGCCGATCATGCTAGCGAACTCATTACAAAAGCTGTAATCTCTGAAAAACTCACAACTAGAAATTATCCCTTAGTGCTTCATTCTGACAATGGCAGCCCTATGAAAGGTGCCACTATGCTTGAAACACTTTATGCACTAGGAATCACCCCTTCAAACAGTAGACCACGTGTCAGCAATGACAATGCTTATGCTGAAAGTTTATTTAAAACAGTGAAATATCGCCCTAATTATCAGCCTAAAGGCTTTCCCACTATAGAGAAAGCCCGTCAATGGGTATATGAATTTGTTCAATGGTACAACTTTGAACATCATCACAGTGGGATTAACTTTCTAACCCCTGTACAACGCCATAGTGAAGATTTTGGACTAGATGTGCTAGCAAAACGTAAAGCAGTATATGAAGAGGCAAAACAAACAAATCCACAACGCTGGTCACGAGAGACAAGAGATTGGTCAATCTCTGAGACAGTATACTTAAATCCAGAAAAAGAAGAAGTAGAAGGTAAGGTAGAAAAAGTGTCATAAAAAATTTGTTATTTGTGACAACTACCTTGACAACCACCGAAGCCTAGCCCCAGAGCATTAATAGCTAAAGGTCTATCGCTTAATTTTACTTATTTTTAGGTGTCTTATTCATAATCTCTTGAGTCGAAGTAAGCATGAGTATGGTTCCAATAATATTTACAGTAAAGGACATGTTCTTAGATTCTACGAGAAGAGATCCGATTAGAACTATGATAAATCCAATGGCTGCTGTAATGAGATACATTCTAATCTCTTTGCTTTTTAAAAATTTAATAAAGTTTTTCATAATAACACCCTTTACAAATAATATCTTATAATTGCGAAAATCTATTTATGTAAAATTATAATTATTTCTTTTATCTTTCAGTTGAAAAGAGGATGGTTTCTAAAGAATACCATCCTCCTATGAACTTATACGTATAAATGTGATAGTACATCACTAACTATACTGTTCGGCTATTAATCTCTTCTTGATATTCAACAACTTTCTCTCTAGTAATTTTAAATCCTACAACTAGTAAGATAGCACTAACAAGGGAGAATATTGCTGGTATTAACATAAATCCATTTGTAATGGCATTTTTCAAAGCATCACTTGCTTGTGCTGGATCAATGTCTGGCTTAAAGTTTGCAGATGCAAGTACTGCAGAGATGATTAGTCCTCTTAATAAGATAGAGACCTTTAATGGTAAGTTTTGAAGACCCATAATCCAACCAGAAGCTTTTTTGCCTGTTTTCCATTCGCTATAAACAACACAGTCTGCATATAGTGCAGGAATTAAAGAGTAGTTTACACCGTATGAGAACTGGCCAATACTTAATAAGGTAATAACTACATAAACAGATACAGATGCCCAAAGTAACTTTGCAGCTATTAAAACTACTGCTGTGATTACAAAGAATATTATTGCAGCTGTTCGAGTAGATAATGTCTTAGAGAAATTCTTACTTACATAAGAACCTATAACGCCTAAGATATTAGCAATAAAAATATAAGTTGGCAATAAAGCTGGATTTTGTGCAACATATGTAAAGTAATATACAGCAATACCACCTAAAAGGAAGTTAAATAAGTACTTTGATACGTCAGCAATTAATAGCACAAGTAATGGAGGATTTTGGAATAGTGATTTAACCATGTCTCCACCACTCATTTTATCCGTTTTTTTACTTTTTGCACTTGTGTCAACATCAACTTCTTCATATCCATCAAACATTTTAAAATGAAGATAATACATAACAGCCATAATAACTCCTAAAACAAAAGCTGTTGCCGCATATTTATTTGTTTCTCCAATTATTCCTGCAAAGAAGGATGCCATTGGAATACCTACGTAAGGGAATAATACCCTAGACATATTTGCCCATGCGCCTCTTGTCGCCGTTAATTGGGCTCTGTCTTCTGGTGTTTGTGCCGCTAATGTAATTAGAGATACATTTGCAACATAAGGAATGTTCCAGATCATGTGACTAGCTAAGAAACCAATAATAATTGTAACAGTATTAAGAGCATTGTTTCCAAACTTCACAAATTGTAAAGCGTACAGTAAAGGTACAATCCATGGTAATGCAATTAGCCAAGATCGGTAACGTCCCCATTTCATAGGTTTAGAACCATCGATAATCGCTCCATATATCCACGAAATCGCAGCGTCAATTCCACTAGTAATCGT
>CAZVEI010000248.1:0-3326 GCA_964626295.1 uncultured Alkalibaculum sp. | reverse complement strand
ATGGCGGTGTCGGATTTTACCACAGCTTATACAGCCCCAGTGAATCTTTTGGCAAAAGAAATCGCTGCTTTAATTGAAGGTGGTTCTGTAGAAAATTTAGAAGAAAAAATACAAAAAATTTTAAATAGCCCTCACAGTGCTTTGCCAAGAGGAGCAAAGATTTCTTCTAAAGAGGATATTGTACTTGGTCTAAAGAGAACACCTAAAGTCATATCATATATTAAAAGTAGGGCCCCTGAGACCTTTTTAGTAGGGTTTAAATTGCTAAATGGCGTATCAGAAGAACGATTAAAAGAAGTAGCGTGTAAACTCGCAAAAGAGAACCATTGCGACTTGGTTCTCGCTAACGATATGTGTAAGATTAATAATGAAAAACACGAAGCCATACTCCTAAAAGATGGCTGTATTATAGAGCGATTTAATACAAAAGATGAAATTGCAAAAGGAATTGTAATCAGAATGTTAGGAGAGAAAAAATGAGAAAATGTATTACTGTAGGTGTGACTGGAGGAATTGCAGCATATAAAGCTGCAGAAATCGTCAATGATTTAGTAAAAAGGGGATTTGAGGTCAATGTAATCATGACCAAAAACGCTACAGAGTTTGTGCAGCCACTAACCTTTCAAACTTTATCGCATAACAAGGTGATAGTAGATATGTTTGACAAAATAGACAAATGGGATACAGAGCATATCTCCATTGCAAAGAAGACGGATTTATTTGTCATTGTACCAGCTACAGCAAATTTTATTGGAAAATTAGCTAATGGTATAACTGATGATATGCTACTGACTACCTTAATGGCCACAAAAGCTAAGGTTATGATCGCTCCAGCAATGAACACAGGCATGTGGGAAAACCCAATTCTTCAAGATAATATTAAGAAGTTACAAAAATATGGTTATACTATACTAGAAACAGATAGCGGCCGGCTAGCTTGTGGAGACATGGGCAGCGGAAAACTGCTGGATTGGCGAATTATTGTGGAGAAGGTATTAGAAGAAATACGCGCTTCGCACAATTGAGATTTGTTAGACAAAACCTTCTTACCTTCTACTAAGAACATAGTTTTAGAAGATAAGCTTATTACTCATAAAGGAGAGATAATCTATGAATAAAGAATTCGTCTTTTTACTATACAACCCTGTGGCTGGGAATAAGAGTTTTCCTAATCACTTAGACTACTTTATTGAGGTATTTCAAAATAAAGGTTATGAGGTACACTTGTTTCGAACAAGCTGCGCTGAAGATTTTTCGAAAGTCTTAGAGAATAGAGATCTATCCATATATGAGGCCATATTTGTTGCAGGCGGAGACGGATCCGTAAATGCCCTTGTCAATAGTATGATTAAATTTAATATCGACATCCCCTTAGGGATCATACCTGCAGGCACTATGAACGACATTTGTTATAATATTGGAATGCCTTTAGATATAAGACAAGTCATAGAGGCTCTCTCTTTTATACAGACAGAGTATGTAGATGTGGGCATTGTAAACGATCAATACTTTCTAAATGTATGTGGCGGTGGTTTGTTCATGGAAATATCCCAAAACACAGATCGCCAACTAAAAAATGTAATGGGAAGGGTAGCCTATTACATTACAGGCATTCAACAGTTACCTAATTTTAAAAAATTAAGGTTAAAGATTTCTACAGATGAGCAAGTTATAGAAGATGATTTTTACTTTTTCATCGTAATGAATGGAAGAGGGGCTGGAGGTTTTCACAAATTAGCTCCAGAAGCTATGATGAATGATGGAAAACTAGACTTAATCGCCATAAAAGTATGTCCTTTAAATGAGCTGTCCGTAGTATTTGCAAAAATTTTAAGGGGAAATCATTTATCCTATAAAAACATATTTCACATCCAAAGCAACCATTTTGTCATTGAGAATGCGGAGGAAGATTACAATGTAACCATGGATATGGACGGAGAAGAAGGTCCTAATATGCCTCTAAATTTAAAAATTCTCCCAAGAAAACTTAAAATGATTCTACCACCAAAAAACTAGCTAATAAAGATTATAATCCCACTTCAGGATCTGTAAGGAGTGGGAGATTTGTTTTTCCTGTGCAAATATTAAAAGTAAACCTATCGGATAAATAAAAAAGAACGTTTACAAGAATTCATTAATGATATATAATACTTTCATGTTATAATGAATCTTAAATAATATTTTAATTTGAGTTTATAAGATGTGATAGAAAATGATTATAGGAGTTTCCAATGAAAGAAAAAATTATCGAGATAAAAGATTTGACAAAATCCTTTTATACAAAGGACGGAGAAGTAAAAGCACTAGATAATATTAATTTAACCATACATAAAGGCAATATTTTTGGCATTATCGGCATGAGTGGGGCAGGTAAGAGTACCTTGGTCCGCTGTATGAATTTCCTAGAAGTTCCCACATCAGGTAGGGTCATTGTAGATGGTCAAGATTTAACGACTTTGAGCCAAAAACACCTAAGAATGCTAAGGCATTCTATGGGGATGATCTTTCAACAGTTTAATCTCTTGATGCAAAAAAACGTAATAGAAAATATATGCTTTCCCCTAGAAATTGCGGGCGTAAAGAGAGCAGAAGCACAAGAAAAAGCGAGGGAACTCTTGGCTATAGTTGGATTAGAGGATAAGGAAAGTGCATACCCTTCTCAACTAAGCGGTGGTCAAAAGCAAAGAGTTGCTATTGCTAGAGCCTTAGCAACGAACCCTAAGGTTTTACTATGCGATGAAGCTACCTCCGCACTTGACCCTACTACGACACGCTCTATTTTGGCACTTTTAAAAGACATTAACAAGAGGCTTAATATTACCATTGTCATCATTACCCATGAAATGAGCGTTATAGAAGATATTTGCTCTCATGTTGCCATAATTGATCAGAGTAAAATAGCAGAGTCTGGGCCAGTTCAAGAAATCTTTACTCATCCTAAAACGCTAGCGGCTCAAAAGTTAGTTTACCCAGATGGACAAAAAACAGGTAGAAATATAGGTAAGAGGTGTCTTCGGATTGTATTTGATGGTAGTTCTTCTTATGATCCAGTAGTATCAGAGATGATTTTAGCATGTAAAGCTCCAGTAAATATTCTCTACGCAGATATGAAAGATATTCAAGGCACAGCAATTGGGCAGATGGTTATACAATTGCCTTCTGGTGAGGATGTAGCTGAAAAAATCATTTATTATCTAAAGAATAGAAATCTTACAGTGGAAGAGGTGAATTATGATGTTTGATAGCGCAACCATATCCATGTTTGCTGTAGGTTTATTAGAATCCTTATATATGACCTTAGCCAGTACATTTATTGCCTATTTAAT
>CAZVEI010000247.1:0-3379 GCA_964626295.1 uncultured Alkalibaculum sp. | reverse complement strand
ATCCAATACCCATGGAGTGCCACCACTTAAGATACTAATATTAATAGTTTTTCCGAAAATGCTTATGTAATTAGAAAGAATTTCTCCTACTGATTGCCCAATAAACAGAGAAGCAAGCACAATTAAAAGCAGAAACCCCTTACCTTTCCTCATACACATTATGCCCCTTCCAAACAAACCGTTTTACCAGTCAATATTATTATACAGTATATTAAAATTTTGTGAATAAGTAAAGAAAATTAGGTATAATTCCAGAATCAATCTTCTTCTGGTTAACGCAAAAACAGCGAAAGGCAAGCGGAACTTCGTCAGGTGACAAGCAAAACAAGAAAGCGCCTTCGCTAGCGCTCCAAGATGACTGCGCAAGAGCTAGGGTCAAAAGTAGTTCTTTTTTATTTAATTTCAATAAAAAAATAGGCTTTCGCCTATTTTTTACGATACTTTTTCTTTTGTCCGAATCATTTCTGCTGTGATTGCTTTTGTTGGGCATTTTTCTACGCATACCATGCATTCTGTGCATTTATCGTAGTGGATCTTAGCTAAATTGTCTTCAAAACCAATGGTCTCTTCAGGACAATTTTTTACGCAAACCTTACAACCAATGCAACCAACTTTACAATTTGCTTTTACTTCCTTACCTTTATCTTTTGAATTACAATCTACGTGGACACCTTTAGATGCTGGTACTAAATCGATAACCAACTTAGGACAAGCTTCTATACATTTTCCGCAAGCTGTACATTTATCTGGGTCTACTCGTGCAATTCCATCTTCTGTTACATGAATGGCGTCAAATGGACAAACCCTCTCACAAGTTCCAAATCCCAAACAACCGTAATTACAGCTTTTTTGACCGCCTTGGGCAATAACTGCTTCTTTACAATCTTTCACTCCATAATACTCAAACTTATTAGAGCAGTTAGAAGACGTACCTTGGCAAATTACACGAGCAACCATTCTCTCTGAGCCATCGGCAGTTACACCCATAATTTCGCTAATTTTTCCAGCAGTATTCGCTCCCCCAACTGGGCAACTATCGACTTTTGCATCTCCTGATGCAATGGCCACTTCACAACCTGGATATCCACAACCACCACAGTTTGCACCAGGTAGTACATCTACAATCATTGGCACTTTAGGATCTTTTTCTACTGCAAATACCCTTGCTGCATATCCTAGGATGGCTCCAAAAACTAAGGCCATTCCTCCTAACCAAAGAACAGGAACAATTAATTCACTCATCAAGCCTTGTCACCTCCTAAAGTAATCCTGAAAAGCCTAAAAACGCTATAGACATTAAACAGGCTGTAATTAATGCAATAGGAAAACCGTGTAATGGTTTGGGAATCGGAGCCGTTTCTAATCTCTCTCTAATCCCTGCAAAAAGCACAATAGCTAAAGTAAAGCCTAATGCCGCTCCTATTCCATTTACAATGGTTTCGATAAAATTATACTCTGCATCGATATTTAAAATAGCTACCCCTAGTACCGCACAGTTTGTCGTAATAAGTGGAAGGTATACGCCTAAAGCTTCGTATAAAGTAGGGCTTACCTTTTGAATGACCATTTCTACAAATTGTACTAAGGCAGCAATAACTAATATAAACGCTATTGTCTGTAAATACTGTAAATTAAAGCGTTCTAATATAGCGTACTGTATAACATATGTAACTGCGGAGGCAAGTGCCATAACAAAGGTAACTGCTGCCCCCATACCAGCAGCTGTCTCTACTTGTTTCGATACCCCTAGAAAAGGACAGATTCCTAAAAACTTTACTAATATAAAGTTGTTTACTAGTATGGCACTTAATAGGATAATCAGCAAATTAGTCATTTACGCTGCTCCTTTCCTTTTTTCTATCTCCCAACTTGTTCAGTAATCCCATGAGAAGTCCTAGAGCCAAGAACGCCCCTGGAGGCAAGATCATGATTAAAGCGGGTTCATAACTTGCACCAAGTAGAGAAAAGCCAAATAAATTACCAGCTCCTAATAGTTCTCTAACACTACCTAGCACCGTTAAAGATAAAGTAAATCCAAGACCCATACCTATACCATCAGCAAGAGAATCTAAAATATTGTTCTTAGAAGCAAAGGATTCTGCTCGAGCTAAGATAACGCAGTTTACGACGATAAGTGGAATGAAAAGACCTAATGCTTTATCTAAGACAGGTACAAAAGCTTTTAGAAGCATTCCTACGATAGTCGTAAAAGAGGCTATAATAACTACATAAGCCGGTATTCTAACCTTATCAGGTATAAAGTTTCGAAGTAATGAGATTACTACGTTAGAACCAACTAACACAGCCATTGTAGCAAGACCCATTCCTAAGCCGTTAATAGCAGCAGTAGTTACTGCTAGTGTAGGGCACATTCCCAAAACTAAGCGAAAGGTTGGATTTTCTGGAATGATGCCATTCCACAGATTTTTAATAAAATTCATTTCGATCCCCCCTATTTATTCATTTCGTTAAAAACTTCCACAGCACAATTTACCCCGTCGGTAACAGCTTGTGTAGTAATAGTAGATCCCGTAATCGCTTGAACTTGATTGTCAGAAGCCGTGCCTGACTTGATTACAGTAAGTGGAGAACTTGTAGACATTCCCATAAATTGATCTTGGAAGGACGGTTCAGTAGCCTTTGCGCCCAAGCCTGGAGTTTCACTGTGACTTACTACTTTAATTCCCGTAATCTCGCCTTCTGTTGAAATACCAACTAATAGATTCATTTCTCCGCCATAACCTTTAGGTAGCACTTTATAAGTATAACCTACTATATCACTGCCATTTAGTCCTTTATAGGCTTCTACTACGATTTCAGCTTCAACAGCATCTACACTTTTTATTGCACTTGAGAGTTCTTCTTTCTGTACTTCCTCAAAAGACTCTGCCTGTTTTAAGACTTCTTGCCTTGCTAATTGATTTTCCAGTTTCGTTTGTTCTGCAATTTTTTCTACTGTAATGGAATTCGTAAACGCAAGAGCCAAAGCCGCAACTGCAGTTATGACAAAAAGTTTGAGGGCTAAATTTACAATCTCTTTCATCAGCTCTTCACCTCCCCGTAAATTTTAGGTATGGTAAATCGCTCAATTAATGGAGCACATACGTTCATGAGAAGAATTGCGTAAGATACACCTTCAGGATAACCACCCCATAGCCTTATAACGGTTGTCAATAAGCCACATCCAAAGGCATAAATAATTTGAGCCTTTCTCGTTACAGGGCAAGAAGCGTAATCTGTAGCCATAAAGAAAGCACCTAAAAACAAACCACCACTTAAAAGATGGTATATTGGATTTTCTCCAAAAATAAACGTAAGTACAACAACAGTTCCCATAAATACTACTGGAATATGCCAAGTAATTACTTTTTTATAAAGC
>CAZVEI010000246.1:0-3399 GCA_964626295.1 uncultured Alkalibaculum sp. | reverse complement strand
TTTTTTCTTTTCTATTTAATAAGAAACGCCCAGTTTAGAATATGAACATTTAATGTTGAAGCGTTAGTTTACTAGCCCTCTTTTATTTTTCTTTCTAACTCATCTAAGTCTTTTCGATAACTGGTCGGTTTTCTTTCTAATTTCATCATTCCTATTCTCAAATAGAGTGGTTGTGTTAGCAGTTAATATCCCAACAGCATCTTTGCTTTTCTTTTTATCATATCCCCACTGAAATGCTTTACTCATATTTTTAAAAGCATCCTGGAGAGAATTTGCAAAATCATTTAGATAATCAAAAATACCTCTTTTACTTTTTTTACTTTGTTCTTTTTCAAGCTGCCATTTTGGCTTTATTCTTTTTGTCACTTTATTATCCCTCCCTACAAAAAAGCTCTCCTGTAATCAGAGAGCTTACTTTGATACCTACTCCTACGGCCATCAAAGTTGATCTTAAAATTATTATATTATCTATCTCTAATCAGTGTATGATTCTTTAAAATCTCGTGTTTCTATTTCGATTAATTAACGACCTAAATACTTTTTAAAGAGCTTAGAATGCTCCTCTCAGCACTAACTATTTGTTAGTATTGTTTATTTTTTCAATCATCCAGTTACCAATTAGAGTCCCAATAAACGAACCTATAATTGACCCTAAAATAATCGTAATCAAATGTATGCCTCCTTGTTTTCATCAATTTCTACACTTTCAAGATCTGCTAGTTTGATGTACATGGTGGTTATTTTCCAATCGATTGCATGATCTTGAGGTTTAACCAATTTATCACGCCAGTAATACTTATCGTAATATTCTTTAAAACATGAAAAGCCATTATAAATTTCTGAGCTAGCATGTATTTTACTTTGTATCCTGCCAAAACTAAAACATCCTGCATCTTGTGTTTTTTGCATTAATTTAGTCACTGTCTCTTCATCAGTAAAGCATATAAACTCTTTCACTCCGTCTTCTGCTTTAATCCTGATTTTTGCAATAGCATCTGATTTATATTTAGCACAAAATTCATCAAAGCGTTTTTGAATAGACTTTTTGTTTATTAGATCTGATTTCTTTTTTAAATTTTCATTTTCTTCTTCTAGCTTTTTATTTTCGAGTTCTAATCTGGTAATTTCATCTTTTAAATCACTCATGTTCTTATCAGAAATGGAATCCTTAGCTAAACTTCCTGTTCCCATATCATGCCAGCACTTTAAAGTTTTTATCCAGTATCCTAATGCCACACATATACCAGCACTTAAAATACACACTGCAATTATAGTACCCAATTATCTCATCCCCTTACCGAGTATAAGTATGACCGTTAATCTTAATATGCGTGTTGTCAGTTAACTCTACTGTATCCCCTACTTTAATCTTGTCATATATCTTTTTAGGAACAGCCTGTTGTTAATGCTAAACAGCTTAGTGCAACTCCCAATAGTCCAATTAGTTTTCTCTTCATCTTATTTCCTTCTATCATTAAAGTTTTACTTCATCTACTTCTTCGATTTTGTTTACTGGGATGCTGAAATCAACTAGACAATAATTTCTTCCGCCATCTTTTGGCATTACAAGTCCACTACCCCAGCATACTGTTGCATACTCTATCCGTTTGGCATAACTCATCACTTTATCGAAAAATACAAATCCTTTTTCTGATCGTAAAGCTTTTTTCATGTCTTCTGGTTTGCACACTACATAAGTATGAGTAGATTTATCCGATCTGATGTATCTAACGTTATAGACTTTTCTTCCATTTAGCATATTAGCTAAACGTGCACTTGCTTCTTCTTTATTCATTTTGCTATTCACCATTTTGTAATTTATCTTCTTTCAGAAACATTTTTTATATCACAAACACGTATCTGAGTAACTTGGTAACTGCTAGCGCTCCCATCTTGCTTGTTCTTCTATAAATTCAATGTTTTTTATAGGGATTTTCACAAATCTTAATCGATAATCCTTCACTGAATCGTCAGGTTCTTGAAAATCATCTTGCCACTCAAAATCTACATAATCTTCGGACGGATAGGTGCTGCCCCGTTCAGATACAGTGATATAAATATATTTTCCCACATAAGACTCAATCTTATTGAAAGCCATTAGATTTTCGGAGTTATTTAGTTCCTCTTCATATGCTGCAACATAAATACAGTGTAGTTCTTCACTAATAGTGTAATAAACACGATAAACTTTCCTGGTTCCAATTAACTCTCTTATTTTTTCTGTACTTTTATCTTTATTAGTCATTTTAGTAATGCAACTTTAATTCCTTCGCTATATCTTCTAAAAAGTCATTGAAAGCATCATAAGCCTTTGTTTTGCTAACAGGGATGGCATGGGCAATCGATAGATCAGCAATGGTTAAATACTTTCTGTTTCTTGGAGCTTTAAAATACAGTTCGTTTACTATCTGTTGTACGTATTCTGGTGCTTCTTCATAGCATGCTTTAATAGTAAAGTGTTCACGTCGAAGATTGTTTAATCTAACATCTTCATCCAGTGTAATTAGCATACGGTCAACACTATCATTTGGCTTATACTTGGCTTTACCGCCGCCCACATTTTCATCTACTGGAATGTATGGATGACGAAGCTCAAACTCCCTTTGAGCCTTATATTTGTGATAATTCATATAGTCTTCGAGTAGAGATTCGATATAAGCTCTGGTTTGTCTTCTCAATTGCTGTCACCTCTAATTCCTACGTGTAAAATGATTAATAAGTGCAGCTAAACCGCCAAGCACAAACCCAACACCCCAAACGGCGAAATATACCACTGTAATAAGTGCTAAAAAATTAGCGATAAATAGAGTGCATGGTAACAAGGTATGCGTCATGTTAAAAATTAAATTATTAAAGAAATTAAACAAATGTTCTTTCCTCCATAAAAGAAAAGCGACCAGAAGAAAGGAAATCTGGACGCAAGACTAGTAATGATTGAATTTGAATTGTAAGGTTACAGCCTTTTAGTTTAGGCTATATAGATATCATAGGACTTGCACCTATATCTCCGGTGAATGTAAGGCGGTGTTCTACTTGAACTAAATATCTACCGTAGGCTACCATCCTACCTACAAAAAAAGCAGTCTGAAAATAGATAGTCAATTTAAGCAGCTCTGATACTTAAATTGAAGAATAATGGGTCACGGCACTACGTATAGAAAACGCTAGAATCGAACTAGAATAGTTAAGGTGTTAATATTTACGAGTATTATATTGGTATTAGCAAATTTTCGGGCAAAAAATAGCAAATTAATATATAAACTATTACGACCATTTCGTCATTTTCTAAAATTGTGTGGGTCTTATTAGGACCTAGGCAACTTTCACAAGGACTATATTAAAACTACTAGCAATATATCTCGTACTTACAGGAGCGACCTGTAAGCTGATATACGTTTT
>CAZVEI010000245.1:0-3402 GCA_964626295.1 uncultured Alkalibaculum sp. | reverse complement strand
CCGATAATCCTTTTCTTTATTCAGGAGGACGATATCCAACAAAGATAAAAGCGGTTATCGACCACGTCACCCCTGCCAAAGACTCTAAAACTGCAGAGCAAGGCAAAATTTTAAGGGACTGGGCAAGAAGACACCATATCAAGGACTTTTTTGACATTGGAAAAAATGGCGTATGTCATGCCATATTCCCAGAAAAGGGATTTGTAAGACCAGGATATACTGTAATCATGGGGGATTCTCATACATGTACTCACGGCGCTTTTGGTGCTTTTGCAGCAGGTATTGGTACAACAGACCTTGAAGTAGGTATCTTAAAAGGAGTATGTGCTTTTCACTTCCCAAAAACTATTAAATTTGTCTTAAACGGTAAATTAAAACCAGGTGTATACGCTAAAGATGTGATTTTATTTATCATTAAAGAGTTAACTGTTAATGGTGCAACAAATATGGTTATTGAGTTTACTGGCCCAATAGTAGATGAAATGAGTATGGAGTCTAGAATGACTCTTTGCAATATGGCCATTGAAGCAGGTGGAACAAGTGGTATCTGTTATCCAGATAGGACTACAGTAGAATATTTATGGGATTTTATTAAAGATGAATTTGATTCTAAAGAAGCTGCCTTAGAAGAGTATTCAAAATGGAATTCAGATTCAGACGCAGAGTATGAAAAAATATATGAATACGATCTATCACATTTAGAACCTATGGTGACTTTTGGATACAAGCCAGATCAAGTAAAGAGCGTCAAAGAAATGGAAGGAACAAAAGTAGATCAAATTTACATAGGAAGCTGTACAAATGGACGTATAGAAGACCTTAGAATAGCAGCAGAAATCTTAAAAGGCAAGACAATCAGCGATACTGTACGTGGTGTGGTAAGTCCTGCAACTCCAGCCGTATACTCTAAGGCATTAAAAGAGGGTATTATTGAAGTATTCCAAGACGCAGGTTTTTGCGTAACAAACCCAACTTGTGGAGCGTGTCTCGGTATGAGCAATGGCGTCCTTGCAGAGGGAGAAGTATGTGCATCTACTACAAACCGTAATTTCAATGGTAGAATGGGCAAAGGCGGAATGGTACACCTGATGAGTCCTGCAAGTGCTGCAGCAACTGCAATCGAAGGAAAAATAATAAATTCTGATTTATATCAGGCTTAGTAGATGGAGGTAGAAAATGAAGACATTTAGTGGAAAAGTACTATTTTTAGATAGAAGCGATATTAATACGGACGAAATCATACCTGCAAGGTACCTTACTGAAATAACAAAAGAAGCACTAAAACCTTATTTATTGGAGGATCTAGTTCTTTCCAATTTTACACGAGAAGATGCAAAAGGAAAAGCTGTAATCATTACAAGGGAAAACTTTGGCTGTGGTTCTTCAAGAGAACACGCTCCATGGGCACTAGAAGTTAACGGAATCAATGTAGTTATTGCAGAAAATTTTGCACGAATTTTTAGGCAAAATATGTATAATTGTGGAATGCTAGCTATTGAGCTTCCTAAAGAAAAGATCGACAACCTCTTTAAAACTTACGCAGGAAAAGATGTATCTGTAGAAGTAGACGTGGATAATGACAAGATCATTGTAAACTGTGATGGAAACGTAGAGAATATTGACTTTAAAATCGGTGGATTTGACAAAACCCTCGTCAAAGAAGGCGGCTGGGTAGGATACGCAGACAAGAACTATTAGAATATTTTGAGGCCTATAAATAATTTGTTTATAGGCCTCGTTTTTACATCAAAGGAAGAAAAGAAAGTTGAGCTATAAATTATAAGAAAATTTTAACGACATGATACCTTTGTATCCTTTAAAGGGACAACTACTTTTGTCAATAGTTCGCTTTCAGGAACTTCATCAGGGGAATTGTGATAGTACTCGTAGAATGTACCTTCTATTTCATATTCATTATCATCTACTAATTGTACAATTTGAGCGTATACATCCTTTATTTTAGTATAGGGTCCTTTGTGGATATAAACGATTGCCTTGCACTTTGGCAATTCTTTTCCACAAATATCTCCATTACAAGGATATACTTTTTTTACTGGAAGACCTACCTCTATGTCCATATTATCACGATTCCAATTATAGTACGCAGTATATGGAGAACCGGTGGGATAATCCTCTAACTCATTTAAGTAATTTATAATTTCTTCGTATTTGTTACTAATAGTTATGGCTAAATCCTTTAACGAGGTCCTCGTCTGAATTGCAAGTACCGCTTGGGGGATTTGCCAAACTAATTCGATAGGGCACATTTAGCTGCCTCCTTTTTTTATTTTATATTTACCCATAAAATCATCATTCAATTGTAAAATTGATATTTATTAATAATTTTAAATAATAATTTAACCATAAAACTGTTTTAATAGACGATAAACTTAACACATAAATGTAGAAGCGTCTAGCCACTTCCAATTAGGTCGCTGTTTTTTTAAATGATGTACTAAATCAAATAATGCAAAATCTTTTTTCTTAGCTTCAACCATAATATCCATATCTACAGCCTGTTCTTTTACCTTTTCAATAAAGGAAATAAAGTCGTCAACATTAATAAAGTCAGAGTGTCTTTTATCAAACTCACTTTCCTTAGGACTAGAAAAATGAAGCTTAGGTAGAAGATTTTCTTCCTTCCAAGTTTGAACGATTTGAAAAAAAAGTTCTTCAATAGGGGTACCGTCATTATTGCATAAATGGTGATGGACATCTAAGACCATAGGCACACCAAAATGCAATGGCTACATAGCCTAATCTTACTTTCATATTTCACAACCTTACAAAGTAATAACTACACTTTTAGTATAACCATTATTAGTGTCTATTCATAAATAAGATTTTTTAGTTTTATATATAGATTGTAAGAATATAATGTACTATTAACGTTTTTTATAGAAATAAGGAGGAGAGGTATCATGGACTTTCAGGCGTTATTTGATCAAGATAGAGCAGCGAGGAAAAAGGAAGAATTTGAAGGTACCTTAGTAGAATATCTTGAAATTCTAAAGGAAAATTCAGGTCTTGCAAAATTATCTCATAAAAGAATGTACGATACTGTTATGGAAAAAGGATTTGAGGTGATTAAACCTGAAGATGATGCACGAGTTCGTAAAATTCATGGAAATCAAGTGATTCGTAGGTATCATTTTTTTAAAGATGATTTTTTTGGTATTGATAGAACCATAATGAAAATTATGAATTATTTTAGTTCAGCTGCTATGCAAGGTGAAGAAGCAAGGCAGGTGTTGTACCTTGTAGGTCCAGTAGGATCGGGAAAATCATCCCTCGTAGAAGCTCTAAAAAAAGCCTTAGAAACTTGTGACCCTATCTACGCCCTTAAAGGATGTCCTATGAGAGAGGAACCTTTACATCTTATACCTAAGCACTTGCGAAAAG
>CAZVEI010000244.1:0-3402 GCA_964626295.1 uncultured Alkalibaculum sp. | reverse complement strand
ACGCATATACATTGGTGGCATCTGCATAGGTGTTGCATATTTATTTTCAAATGTTGATAAGATCTTTGAACTATCTGGTATTATATTTTTTTTCATTTTAAACTCCTCTTTATTTTTTATGTTTGCGAATATGAAGGTGTTGGATCAAAAAAACAGTGTAATCTTATCCTAGAATTAAACACACCACTTTGATTATATGGAAAGTACACAGGACAATCTGGTACAAATGGATTCATATACCATAAAGATTCAACAATATTGTAAAGCTTATTGCCTGCTAGTGCCCAATCTGCAATATCATAGTGTATTTGTTCTGGATGGGCATTATATATATTTTGTGGATTGTATTGACCACCTAATGTCTCTCTTGCGCAATCAAATTGACCTGGTTGAAAGATTACTCTTCTCAAATCACCTTGATTAACTCTTTCATATTCTCCTTCGGCGACGTGTACTCTATTCATTACAACTGTTGCTACAGCCTTCATACCATTGTCACCTTCGCCTTCGGCTTCGCATTTAATAAGTCTTGCAAGTAATTCCCTAACTGAGTACGCCATATTTTCCTCCTATATTTATTAAGAATCTTTATTCATTATATTTTGAGATTCTATTTTTGCTACAGGTCTACACAATTTGTTTTTATACGACGAACAATTATTTAAATAGATTTCTCATTTAAAATATAATATTTATACATTCCTATTTAGGGTATAATGATAGTATTATTATATTGATAAGAGGTGAAGAATTGTGAGTGTTCATAATAGTGCAAAAAAAGGAGATATTGCAAAGACTGTTTTAATGCCCGGCGACCCTTTGCGAGCAAAATTCATTGCTAAAAAGTATTTAGATGATGCTTTTTGTTTCAATGAAGTAAGAGGAATGTTAGGTTTTACTGGATTGTATAAAGGTAAAAAGGTATCTGTAATGGGTTCTGGAATGGGCATGCCTTCTATGGGTATTTATTCCTATGAATTATTTACTGAGTACGATTGCGATAATATTATAAGAATAGGTTCTTGTGGGTCTTATCAAGAAAACATACACATAAGAGATATCATCTTGGCAATGGCTACCTGTACCAATTCTAATTTTGTACATCAGTACCAACTACCAGGTGATTTCGCCCCAATAGCAGATTATAATTTGTTGTCAAAAGCTTATAATATCGCTAGCTCAAAGCAATTAGACGTAAAAATCGGAAATATCTTGTCGGGTGATATATTCTACAATGATGACAAGGATTCTTGGAAAACTTGGGCTCAAATGGGGGTTTTAGGCATTGAAATGGAAACTGCTGCCCTTTATATGAATGCAGCTCGATTAGGAAAGAATGCTCTCTCTATTTTAACTGTAAGCGATAGTATGGTAACTTCAGAAGCTACAACATCAGAAGAAAGAGAAAAGACTTTGACGGATATGATTGAAATTGCTTTAGAGTTGGCTATTGAAATCTAATAGCACTGTAACAATCTCTATAAAAATAGTAGTTTTTTTAATAAATATATATAAGGGGGTAGTAAAATGAAGAAATTATATCAGAATAAAGCAGAAGGTAAAATCAGCGGCGTGTGTCAAGGGGTATCAGAATACTTTGCTATAGATCCATCTATTGTGAGAATCCTTTGGGTGGTATTGTCCTTACCCTTAGTAGGCCTCGGGCTCTTTCTCTACATTGCATGCGCCTTCATATTGCCTGATAAAAGCGATCTTGATTTTAATGATTATACTGTAGACTAAAGTGCCGTAGGTATTTTAGTCACTAGTCACTAGCATCTGGGTATTCCTCTAGGGCCTTTTTCTATTAAAAATAGTAATGATTAATATACGTAAAAAGATCTAAAAGTAGAACTTTTCAATTAAACAAGGAAAGAGTGGAAGGAAGATCTACCCACTCTTTTTATAAATACAAAACTTACAAAAAAGAGGTACTTCATGTTAAATATACACTACATAGCCAATACAGGCTTTTTAATCGAAAACAAGGGCAAAAAAGTCATGATTGATGCCATTCATACAAAACAAATAGATCCTTATTATAATGTAGATAATAAAACAATTAATAAGATCATAGATGGAATTCCTCCATTTGACAATATAGATTTATTATTATTTACACATTACCACCCTGATCACTTTGATGGAGAAGCAACGTTAAAGACATTATGTAATCACCCTAATACAAAACTATTTTCTAGCAAACAAACTATTACGCGTTTAAAAAGTCTACCTGAGTACAATATTTCTTTAGAGCAGCAATTGCTCTACGATGAAATAGAATTAAATACAACAAAAGATTTTAATATAAATGGGGTTCATTTTTCTGCTATTTCTTTGATTCATGATGGGAAAAGTTTTACAGATGTTGTTAACTTTTCATACCTATTAAAGTTTGATGATCAATATATATATCATTGTGGCGATGCAAAACCAGATCTAAAAAATTATGAAAATCTGGGACTAGAAAAGCTCAATATCCATTACGCATTATTAGATTTTCCATACATTACATTGCCCAGTGCAAGAAAAATTGTCAAAGACTCTATTAATCCAAAAAAAATTCTATTAATGCATATCCCTAATAAAGATAAAGATAAGCATAATTGGTTGGGGGCTATATATAAGGTAGTGAAACGATATGGAGGCGAGTTGCCGGGGTTGGTTTTATGTGAAGAAGGTGGTCAGGTAGTCGGGTAGTCAGTAAAATCAAAACTTGCCTTGGTGCGAGATTTTGAAAAACCTAGTCGCTTCGCTCCTCTGGATGACTCGGCTAGATATTTTTATGTGGAAGGTAGAACGAAAAAAGACTCACGATAAACGTGAGTCTTTTTAATAAATCCGCGACGTCCTATTCTCCCATAAGCGGGGAGCCAAATTCCAAAGGAATTTTCGCGAATCGCTTAGTCCTAGTCATAAAAAAAGCCTCTGATATTCAGAGACTTTCTTTGTTCTGTAAATCCGCGACGTCCTATTCTCCCAGGGCGTTACCACCCAAGTACCTTTGGCGCTGGAGGACTTTACTTCTGTGTTCGGTATGGGAACAGGTGTAGCCCCTCCGCTATTGCCACGGAATTTCTTTAATAAAGTGTTATCTGAAAACAACACAAGAAAGTAAATTTTTTCATCATCTTTTTTAAGGTCAAGTCCTCGGTCTATTAGTATCAGTCAGCTAAATGTATTTCTACACGTACACCTCTGACCTATCAACCTGGTCGTCTACCAGGGACCTTACCCCTTACGGGTGAGATATCTTATCTTGAGGGGGGCTTCGCGCTTAGATGCCTTCAGCGCTTATCCTTTCCAGACTTAGCTACCCAGCTATGCACTTGGCAGTACAACTGGTGCACCAGAGGTATGTCCATCCCGGTCCTCTCGTACTAAGGACAGCTCCTCTCAAAT
>CAZVEI010000243.1:830-3414 GCA_964626295.1 uncultured Alkalibaculum sp. | reverse complement strand
AACTTCAATATATTTCTCTCTATTTTCTTCAAGAATTTGAGAATGGACAATCTTGGTTTCGTCCCCTAATGTGACATATGGATATATCATTTTAATCACCTTCTCAATTGTAGTTCTCTACAAGTACATATCTAATTCTGTTGTCTAGATCTTAAAAATCATTAAACCAAGTCATTCAATAAAGCCAGCTTTTGAGATATCCAAAGGAAAGAACTTGCTGCTGTTCCGTAAAGATATGGTGCTTGTGATATAGCAATCATAACCTCTTCCTTCGTGTAAGGAGCATACATTCCAGAATCAACGATATCGAACATTTCTTCTTCATCCAATTCACCCTCTTGACAAAAGAAGTCTACAAGTTCCCTATTAGCCCCATTTAGTTTCTTTAAATAGGTTTCTGCTCTTTTATAATTGTCCATCTTATAGTACATTACGATGATTGGCAATAACATTTGAGTGGTATCTTCTTTGTATTTTTTATAAAGTTTTAAGGCATTTACTTCATCTTCATACAAGGCATATAAGCTAATAAGAGTATATCTTACGCCTAAATTATCATTTTCAGACAAAACCAATAAATCTTCGGCTTCCTTCATCGCCTTTCTAAATTTGCCCATTTGAACTAAATCCCTTAAATAAGCATCTCTTAACCGCATATAGGGTCTAGTTTCTAAAATACCCCAAAAGTGTCCTACATCTTCTTCATTTAGCAGGTCTTGTTCTTTTAAATACTTCTCTGCCTTTTTAATCAACTTTTCATATTTTAATTTCAGCTCTTCAGGATTATCTGTAGTTAAATCTGCTATCATGACTTCTGCATCAAGACAATTTTTATCCAGCTTAAGAGCTTTTTTAGCATACTTTAAGGCATCTTTTTCATTATCTGCTTCATAAGCCATTTCTAAATAATCCCATGGACGCTCTTGTCTTTTACTTCCCATCTCAACAATGTTATTTTGACTATCTATAAATTCTTTAAAGGCTTTATTTAATTCCTCCTCATTAAGTTCTTTATCACCAATAAACTTCTGAAACTCTCTAAATACTCTTTCCGTTTCTTTACTCATTTTTTCTCCTTTTCATCATATGCTTTTTATATCGATAGCACTTGAAAAACATAAGTATTCAAATCTATCTTTTAATTACCCCAATAATAATCCCTATAGTATAACAAAAGATGTCACTCCACAAAAATCCAAATCCTAAGACAAGACCACCTAGTGTTGTTTGTCTTAGATTGTCAATCCATGGAGCATGATAGAGTATTATATTCTTATCTTTTTCTGATAAGTACATTTTCCTCACCCCTTTTCCAATATTATATACTAAATTAGTTTGATTATATACTTGCAAACAAAAGATTAAGGAGTTTATCAGGGACGGGACCATTAACATCACTTTTGCTCCCACCTTAAAGTATTACCTCAATTCACGTGAAATCCCTTTATTTTCAAGGAATTCACAGTTGATGTTATAAATTAAGGTTAATCATTTCATGACCGTAATGCGGATTAACAGGGTCGTTGTCCTCTACAATTTGAGATGCAAAAATATAAGGGATGCTGAAGTCAGATAACAATCATAACGCTCCAATGCGGCCTATAGTAACTTCTACTCCTAAAAAATGGAGTAAAAAGTCACCGCCCCGATATGCCTATGATATGCCTATAAATAATTCGAGCTAATAAATATGCAAAGCTGTTTATTATAGAGGATATTGTTTTCTCTTTACTTTTGTCGTTTATATGAAAACTATAATTGATTTTGTATTTATCACAGATACTTAATAATATTCGACTAGTCTCTATAGCTACCTCCCTAGGTTCTAAGAGATTCCAATTTAACTGATCTATTAGATGTGCAAGTAAAGAAGAGTTCACTACCAATGTTGACTGATTATCTATTGCTTCAATTGCCTCTATTAATCGATCTTCAGTTACATAATTGGTATCGTAGTTTATATATTCTTCTATTATTCTTTTATCATCTAGTCCGAACCTGCTTAGTCTTCTTATAACACTATATTGTCTTTTAGAATCAAGTCCTGTTTCTAAAAATAACGCCTCCTTTACTCCTTCCATAACAGTCTTTCCAATCAATTCACCTAATTTACTGTGTTTACCTGCAAAAGTAAAAGTGTTTTCACTATTTTGATTGCATATGATGACTGTTTCATCTGTGCCTGAACCTGTGGCTATTCCACAAGAATACATACTTCTAG
Organism: uncultured Alkalibaculum sp.; assembly: GCA_964626295.1. Lineage (GTDB taxonomy): Bacteria > Bacillota > Clostridia > Eubacteriales > Alkalibacteraceae > Alkalibaculum. The sequence continues at coordinate 1,193 of CAZVEI010000243.1, read as the reverse complement.
CCATTAACTCTTGAATAGCAGCAGTCTTAGCTTCCGTACAAGTTACCATAGCCCTTGCCAATGTTCCGGGGGATAAGTTTCCATCTATATTGAGAAATATGTTGATGGTTCCAGGTTCTAATAAGATAATTTCTCCCTTTTCCTCATAAAAGGAAGCTGGGTCTCCCACGCGACCAGCATTTACCTCGATACCAGCAGTTATTATGGCAGTTACTATCAAATCCCTATATTCTGATGTTTTAATGGACACATTCTTCATAGATACTGCTGTAGTAACTCCCGCAGATTTTTCTGGATTTAATCCCAGTTCACTCGCTATAGTTTTTAAATCCTCTAGATATGTATCGCTATTCATACAGTATC
>CAZVEI010000243.1:0-810 GCA_964626295.1 uncultured Alkalibaculum sp. | reverse complement strand
TTGCCATTCTCGGGCTTAGAATCAAAATTAAAAACCCCGGTTAGATCTTCTCTATAACCACTATTTAACTGAGAGGTAGATAGAACACCTCTTATACCACTAAATTCAATAGTAATACTGTAGTTGTTTTTGTAAACTTTATCCCCATTTGAAAGTGTAGTCAACAGCATTTTATTCTCCTTATATTGTTTATTCATTTTTTGCTTTATCTAATAATCTCATTACATTTGTCTTAAAAGCCATATCACATCACTCTAAAACAACAAAACCAAATGGGTCTAAGTAGCTATTATCGATGATATTTGCCTGTAAATTCTCTAACAACAATCTTAAACACAGAAACGCTATCTACCGCTCTTTCTTAGTTTATATATTGTTTTTCATTTCATTTAACCTCTCATTTAGCATCGTTTGCGGTAGCTAACAACGGTAGTTTGATATGACAGGAGATTGACTTAATCATTTTATGTAGGCAGGGTTTATTCTAGCCATTAAGTATTCATTTTCTATGGCGATATAAAGTCCAATCCACCTCTTCTTTTCCCATAAAGCTGCCTTTTATGTACTCTGTGATTTCAGATAGTACAAATTGCTCTTCTTTTGTCTTGTCCTCTAAGAACATTAATAGTAGACATAAAAAAGCGTATTCCATAGAATCGGCAAAGTCCTCTATTCCCATGAAGCTTTCTGCTCTACCCGGTATCTTTTCTAATTTAATTACGTTAGAATTTACAATGATGTGATAACCTAATTTTTCGTTTAAGAAATTCTTAAACTTAGGGATGCTATCCTTAATAGCATAATACAATT
>CAZVEI010000242.1:0-3416 GCA_964626295.1 uncultured Alkalibaculum sp. | reverse complement strand
TTCTTACCGTATCTGCTTGGTGAAATATATCAGACAGGAATAATAGCTAAAATATTAAATCTGTTCCCAATACAACATTATCAAGTTGAAGAAATGCTAACAATAATGCAGACAGATACATTTTTCTTTTTTAGTGGTTTTATCCCGAATGTTATTTTAGCTATCTGTATTGCACTAATTATAAAGATAGTTGCTGATTTAATAATATATCTTCAAATAAAATATTCGCAGATAAAATAGCTTTAATGATTCTTTTTATTTACCATAAAATATGGGTTTGCGAGTGATCTTTGATTAAATTTTATTCCAAAGCTACACTTAATTAAATGTAGCTCACGAGACCGTTGTCATTTATATGAAGACGCCTACATAAAAACAAAAAAACAAGCCCCTTTATTACATCTTATAATTTACTGCTAGAAAAGAAAAGAGAACAAATTATACAATTTGTAAGTAGCTGGCCTGAAGCCTTGGTTTATAAAGAGTAAAATCATTGTAGGACATGGTTAATCCGTTAAAGGATAAGTGTTTCATAAGAAAAAGAAGGGGAATAAGTAATCAAAACACTAAATTCATCAACTAAAAAGAATATTGATGATGAATTTGGTGATTATAATCATGAGTTTTTGTTATATAAATGTAAATTGTACAAACTTATCAGAAGATAAAAAATTTAAAAAGTGCTAAAATAAGCGAATTCCATTGTTTTTCAGTGTATTCATAAAACATGGTGGTTTAAAATTAAACATCCCCATGCTCCTTAAAATGGTGATTTATTTTGGAACCTAAATAAGCTTTTATTAATATCAATTCAGAACTATAATTGTGTCAGGAGGTGGAATTGTGTATCTAAATTTAGATGAAAGAAGTATGGAAATATTAAAAGAAATCGCATCTCAAGGAGATATCACTTCTAAAGATTTACAAGAACAATTCCAATTAAGCAGAAATCAGCTTGATTATAGTATTCGAAAGATTAACGAGTACCTGCAAGTAGAAAATTATGATAGAATCACTCGTTCCAATAAAGGTTATTTTAAAGTAGATGAAAAGATAAAACAGCTTCTTAATAAAAAGGGCAATACAGAAAGCAAGGTAAAGTACATACCAGTAGAAAGTGAAAGAGTGCAGCTCATTGTGCTCATGCTCTTGTCAAGAGATTATGATTTGTCCTTGTTTCATTTCTCTGATGCATTAGAAATTAGCAAGAATACAGTTTTAAGAGATTTCAATAAAGTGAGAGAATTCTTAGAAGAGTACTGTATTGAGTTAAATTACTCTAGGACAGAAGGTTATTTCTTAGGCGGTAAGGAATGGGATATTAGAAAGTTAATAAGACCTGTAGTAGCTAAAATCTACGATTTTTATAATGGACAAGAAGCCTTAAAAAGGTATGGGGATATTAGTCAAATTCAGATAGAAAAGTTACAGAGTGAAATAGGAGCTATTGAAAAAAAGCTAAATATTAAGTACAACGATAAACGGATTTGGACAGTGCCTTATGAGTTTGCTATTATAACAAAGCGAATTCAAAACAAGAAATATATTGATGATGATTTTGGCATTAAGTTTAATGAGTTGTCTGATACAAAAGAGTATAGCGTAATTAATTCCCTATTTGAAAGTGAAAAAGATAGTGTGATTCCTAGTGAGGAAAAGTTATATATTACACTATTGCTTCTATCCTTAAACTTAGCTGAGGCAAATGCTGAATTAGATATTTCTTCTTTAAAGGAGAGGATTCTAGAATTCCTAGATTTATTTGAAAAGAGATCCGCCATTGTTCTACACCATAAACAAGAGCTACAAGAGAAGTTGTACTTGCATCTTCGCTCAGCAGTATATCGCATTAAGTACAATATGACTATGGAATACCCTTATATAGATGCTTTGGGTAAAGAATATAAATCTTTATATTATCTAGTAGAGTACTCCTTACAACCTCTTGAGGATTTTGTGGGCAATACGTTTCCCAAACAGGAAATCATGTTTATTTCTATCTTCATAGGAGGGTATTTATACAATAAGGATCAAGCTGTAAAAAACATCAATGCATTAGTCGTTTGTCCTAATGGCGTCATTTTCTCTAGTGTATTAAAAAATCAATTAGCAGGGATTTTTCCTTATATAAATTTTTTAAAGTCCGTATCTTTAAGTGAGTTTAACGAAATGCAAAATGATATGCAGGCGGATATTGTTTTTTCATCTATACCCATAGAATCAAATCAAAATGTGGTGGTCATTAAAGAACCTCTTGATGAGATGGAAAAAAAGAGAATTGAAAATGTAGTATTTCAAAAGCTTTACAATATAAGTAGTGGAAACGTATTTACAAATAAAATCATCCGAATTATAAAAAAATACGTTAAATTAGATCCACAGATAGAATTTAAAATTACCAATGAAATTGAAGATACTTTTCATTCTCCAATACAGACTAGTAAAAACAAAAGGGCAAAAGAAGAGCCCAATCTAATAGATATTATGAACCTAGACTTAATAAATATTACAGATGAAGAATTAGATTGGACAGAGGCTCTTGAAAAAGCAAGTATACCATTAATAAAAGGTGGATATATTAATAAGAAATATATCGAGTCTATGAAGAACCAATATGAAGACATTGCACCTAATATTGTTTTAGGGTCTAGCATCATTATTCCTCACTCTAAGCCTGAAGATGGGTCAAAAAAATTAGGAATGAGTTTTCTTAAAATCAATAAGGGAATTCCTTATAGAGATAAGGAAAAACTATTATTTGTAGTAGTTATATCTACTACAAATCAACGAAATCACATTAATGCAATGCTACAATTGTACAATATTTCTATGAATCGTGATGCATTAAAAGAGCTACAAAAGGCAAAAATTGCTGATGGTATATACAAAATCTTAGAAAAATATCAAGAAGTAAAAGCATAAAAACATTGTTGTAATGTACTATAAGCTTTTACATTAATGTGAAGTAGTTGCAAAGTTTTGCATCCTAAAATATGGGTATTAATATACAAAATAAATAGCAATTATTAAGATATAATGCGCAAGCTTTATATAGGGTTGTAATTTGCCCAATGTTTAAGTAGAGAGGAGGAAAGTTTAATGGGATTACAAGATTTTCTTAATAAGGACTTAGTATTTATTCATACATCTGCTCACACAAGTGAGGAAGTTTTTAAACAAGTAGCTGACAAAGCTCTATCAATGGATATGATCACAGACGCTTTTCTTGAAAAGGTTACAGAGAGAGAAAAGAACTTCCCAACAGGTATTGAAACGGAGAGATTTGGCGTTGCCATACCACATACGAACCCAGAGTACGTAAAAAAACAGTTTATTGCCGTTGTAACGAGTGAAGAAGGTGTTCCGTTTAGTCGGATGGATGATGCCAATGCTCAGGTTGATGCAAAAGCTATTTT
>CAZVEI010000241.1:0-3426 GCA_964626295.1 uncultured Alkalibaculum sp. | reverse complement strand
TATTTATAATAGGCATTTTGATTTTCTTAATGTTAATCGTCGTTCCAGTAGCTCCTGCTCTTATAACCATGCTAGTAGTGCCTCTAGTAGGATTAGCAACAAATATTGGAGTTAACCCAATAATTACCATTATGACATTAGGCTTGTGCGTATCAAACTGCTACTTACTGCCTCTAGACACGGTTCCACTGTTGACCTATATGACAGGCTATTATAAAATGGGAGAGATGGCAAAATCCACAGCCCTCATCCAAGTAGTATTAGCAGCACTAGTGGCTATATGGGTTCCACTAGCATCTATCTTGTTAGGAATTTTATAAGATTGCAAAAAAGCGTAGCGCAAGTTGCGCTTTTTTACTTTGAAAAACTACTGTTTAGCACAATTTCTTGTTATAATAGGATAAGTATTAAGAAAAGATATTAAGATACTTATGAGGGGAAAGACTTATGGATAGGTTCGGGACAGCTATTTTGCTAGCAGGTGGTAAAAGCAGTAGAATGGGTTTTGATAAACAGCAATTGAAAATTAATAATAGATTATTGACAGAGTCTATAATAAATAGATTATATACAGTATTTGAGGATATTATAGTGGTTACAAATAATGAAGAATACTATTCTAATTTGCCTTGTAGAACTGTTCAAGACGAAATTCCAGGGTTTGGGCCACTTAGTGGAATTCACGTAGGATTAAAAACGGCAAAACATCAATATGGCTATGTTATGGCTTGCGATATGCCATATATTAATTTTGATTATATTGCTTACTTAAAAAGTAGAATTGAACAGGTAGATTGTGATGCTTGTGTTACGGTGTTCAAACAGGAATGGATCGAGCCTTTTCACGGGTTTTATTCTAAAACATTAACAGGTCCTATAGAGGAGTACTTAGAAAGTGGAAAAAGATCCGTTTTCGGACTCCTCAAGAACTATAATAGTATTTACATCGAAGAAGATATTGCACGACAATACACCCCTAATTGGGAATTGTTTTTAAACATCAATACAAAAGAAGATCTCCTTGAAGTAGAAAGAATAATGGAGCAATCTTAGTATTTAGCTAAAATGCTTTTAATTGCTTGCTGAAAGGGCAGTTGTCAAAGATGCCACTTTGTATATTTCAAAATACTTTCCAAACTCGATATTAAGGTTTTTGTACATGTCGCAAGAAGTGTTAATGATATCATCAATATCTTCACCAGGCAATTTCATAAGTTTATAAATGTTGCGGATCTTGTATTCTATGAGCTCTTCTATAGATAAATCTAGGTAATTTTCTACGTATTTTTCTACAAGAGCCATGGTGATTGCCGCGCTACATACTCTAATAAGTTTTACTTCTTTTGGAGGGATGTCCAAATTATAAGTATTAACGTGTAGACGATAAAAGAAGTCAATAATATCTGTTCTCTCATCTACAAGGATATTTTCTTGACATATTTCGTAGTAAAATCGCCTATAATTTTCATCGTTGAGATAGCCACTCATGAAAACCCAGTTTTCTACTGCTGTACCATATTTTAGCTCATAATATCTATAGGTTTTGTTCATGTATATTCGAACTAAATCCTTGACTTCTAATAAACTATTAGCGTAGATAATGGATGCAATGTTTTTTTTCGTTTTAAAGTGATAATGTATAAGCCCAAGGTTTACGTCTGCTAATTCACAAATTTCTTTACAAGATGTTGCATTGTAACCCTTCTCGTAAAAAAGCTTTTTACTAGCATCTAAAATTTTCTTTTTTGTTTCTGCACTTTTCTTATAGCTCGCCATATGTAGTCCTCCTTTGTGTATTATAAATAAGCCGCAGATTGCCTCAGTAGCTTTGTAGCTTTGGTCATTTGCACTTGCTTATAGCAATCTGGTGTTTCAAATATTATATCATAGAATAACTTATATTAAATTATAAAATTGACTAATATTAAATAAATTCAATATTAGTCGGATTCAGTGAATTAAAGTCAAAAAAATGACATACAACTATTGATACAAAAAAAGGGTCCAAATTGATATGGCCCTTTTTAAAATCTATTTTGACAACGAATTTAAAATCTATTTTGACAACGAATGGTTTTTATTCCATTTGAAAATATTATTTTCGGATCAGTTCATGAACGCTTCCTATAATATTATCGCTTTTCTTTGTAGACATTCCCATAAAGTAGTACATAGGACAAAATCCAGTAATTCCCTCTGCAGTTTTCATAGCACCTAAAGTAATCATAAATTTTGACTTTTTGCATATTCCCATGCCAAACATAGTTAGTCCACAGGAAAGTCGAGCATAAGCGTCAATTAAGCCAATATTTCTTCGAACCAAAATAACCCCTCCATTTCTCAAAACTTTATAATAGTGTTTGAAGTATTGAGTAAATTATGCATGATTCTCTAGCCTCAAAACATTGGTCCCTAGTTTACTGCATTCCTGTGAGGTCTCTATAGTGCTAGTGACTAGTGTCTGGAGCTATTCTATGGCTATGAGCTTTGCTGAAGCTATTCCTTTTAACTTCCTAAGAGTTTCAAGGAGCTGTTGAAGAGTTACAGATAAATCTAGTATATCTAAGGTAATGGACACAATGGCTTGATCGTTTATGGGAATGTCTTGATTAATGGTTAGAATATTCCCGTTTTTATCTGCGATAATATTCAAAATATTAGAGAGCACTCCTTTATGGTGCTCTAATACGAGGGATAAAGTTGCTTTACGACCTCCTAATTGATTAGAAGGCACGAAGACATAATCTTTGTACTTGTAGTAAGTACTTCTGCTTATGCCGACTTTTTTTACCGCCTCACTTACGCCTTTTACCTGATTATTGTCTACAAGTTTTTTCGCTTCAATTACTTTGTCAAAATAATCAGGAAGTATTTCTTTGCTAATGATTAGATATTTCGATATCATTTTACATCACCTTACATTAGACAATCCTTATGCTTTTTTATTAAATAGAAAAGTCCTATATTTGAATCCATTTCGCGCCACTATAGTCTATGCCTACTTGTTGGATCATCCATTTTGATTTTAACCCGCCTAAAATTGAGGGCATATTCCTTTGAAATTCTTCAGGGTCTTCTACGATACAAAGAAGGCTCGGTCCTGCGCCGCTTAAAAAACAACTAAGGCCACCATTGCATAAAACACTCTCTTTAATAAAGTCAAAGTTTGGGATTAATTCCTTACGGTAAGGTTCATGTAATTGATCCCCTGACACAAATCGTAAAGTCTCGTGATCTCCATCTATTAGGGAGAGCACCGTTAAGGCTGCATTGGCAATATTATTAGCGGCATCTCTAAAGGGCACCATTTCAGGTAGTACAATCCTAGATTTACTCGTGGACAATGTAAAGTCGGGAATAAGCACAAAAAAGCTGTAGCTATCAGAAACCTTCACTTTTTTATGAAAAATGCGGTCTTTAGATTGA
>CAZVEI010000240.1:0-3456 GCA_964626295.1 uncultured Alkalibaculum sp. | reverse complement strand
AATTTACCGCCTATATAGCCACAAATGACTCCTACTAAGGAGCCAAAAATAGAAATCATCCATAATAATAATAAGGAAGAAAAAATAGTCGTTCTAGAGCCCATGATTACTCGTGAAAGCATATCACGGCCATAGCGATCGGTTCCGAAAATATGTTCTTTTCCTGGGGGCTCAAGTGCATTAGATAAATCCTGTGCATATGGATCATAGGGAACAATCTTATGAGCAAAAAGGGCAACGAATAGCAATGTCAAGGCTAGACAAATCAGGATGATTAACTTAAATCGAACTGGGCCTTTGTACTTTTTTGTCTTATCTTCTATTGTTCTCTCTTTCTTTATAAAACTCATCTTACTCCTCCCCATTTAGCCGAACTCTTGGGTCTAAATAATGGTACAGTATATCTGTCACTAAATTTACGAGAACGTATATAATAGCCATCCAAACTACGTAAGCTTGAATCATCGGATAATCCCGCATCATAATAGAATCTACTGCTAATTTTCCCACACCATCCCACATAAAGATCGATTCGATAATAGCCGTGCCTCCTAAGAGTGAACCAATGGATAAGGATAATAGTGTCACTAAAGTAATCATAGACACCCTGAGTACACTAGCAAAGAGAATTGTTCTTTCACTTACTCCTCTAGCGTTCGCTCCCATAACGTATGGTTTTTCTAATTCTTCTAAAACTGTGGTCCTTACCTGTCTTGTATATTTTGAGGCCATAGAGATGGATAAGGTCAGTGTAGGCAACACTAGACTTTTCCACCCACTATTGCCCATTACAGGCAACCATTTTAGTTTTAACGAAAAGAAATAAATCAGTAGTAAAGACACAAAAAAACCTGGAAGGGAATTTCCAATAAAGGTAAAAAAGCGAATGCAATAATCTGTAAATTTATTATGTCTTACTGCAGACATGATACCGAGTGGTATAGAAATAACAATAGTAGTAATAATTGATGAAAAAGTCAACAAAATCGTAGAGGGTAATTTAGATATAAAGGTCTCAAATACTGGCCTTCCAGATACAAAAGACACCCCCATATCACCTTTAAGCATTCCAAATAGCCAATTAAAGTACTGAACCAAAAAGGGCTTATCAAGACCTAACTCTGCTCGTTTAGCCGCTAATATTTCCTCAGATACCGCTCCTCCTGCATTTTCATATATTGCATCGATCACATCTCCGGAAGCCGTCTGCATTAATGCAAAGGTAATGAAGCTGATAGCAATGATCACGGGTACGAGCTGGATCAATCGTTTTCCAATGTATCTCCACATTTTGTCTCCTTAAGCAAAAACAGCTGCTAACGTCTAGCTGACCTTACTTTTCATTCTATCTTTTTGGAGAAGTAAATTAGGTTCGTTTTTAGCTACCAGCATTTTTGCATTCCTTTCAAGTCATTTTTATTGTTTGCCATATAAATCTGTATTATGAATATGTAATTATTTTTCGGCTCGTATCATAAATCCTAAACTATCTGGATAAAGTGCAATTTCGTCGTCTGTCCAAGTTCTTTGGTATATGGTTGTATCTGTCAACACCTTTGAAAACCCAATATTTAATAAAATCATGGAATCCCACTGAGGTCTTTGATATCTGCTAAGTGGAAGCTGTCTACTGATAGATTCCATAATATCGCTGTCAGAGTAATAGTGGTAATCGTAATACTGTTTATCTATAGCTTCTTGTGATTGCTCTATTTTACTGTCATCGAAAAGATATCCGTACCAATTGGCATCAAAATTAAGTATTCGACCGCCTTTTTTAAGAACACGGTGCCAATCTGTATATGCGTCAACTGGTCGCTCTAAGTTCCAAGTTAAGTTACGAGTAATAATGACATCAAAGGATTCATCATCAAAATCTAAGCAGTGTGCATCCATTTGACGGAACGTAATCATATCTTTACAATCTTTTCCATTACATGTAGCTTGTTTTAACATTTCTTCAGTATAATCTACAGCGACCACATTATAACCTGCTTTAGCTAATAGGATAGCAAAAAACCCTGGACCTGTGCCGATATCAAGTATCTTAAGCTCTTTTCCTTCATGTTTAGGAAAGTTTTCTAATAACACGTCTAACCAAACTTTTTTATTGTCATCCTCTAAGCATTTTTTGATTCCATCTGAATAAGATACAGAGCGCTTTGACCAATATGATTCAATATCCTTTAATAATGTTTTCACTATAATAACCTCCCCAAAATTAAAAAACCACAAAAATACGTCATCATTCTAATGACAATACCTTCGTGGTTTCATTGTGTTCTCTTATTTTTAATTTTTATTTTAACTTTCAATCATTGACTGTTCTAGTTTATCTTTTGGCTGTATTCTTACAGCAATTTACGTTACTTTTTGTAACAACTTTATCTAAACATATAAACTTTATTTGTTCAATATTTTTTTAACAAGATAAGCAATTATTTTAGTTGTTTACTATTTTAGTTTATTTATATTTATCATTATTCTTAAATTAAAGGAGATTGATTCTTCTCATAACCAATCTCTTTATAATTTGTAAACGGCAGGAGTTAAAAACCCATTCCGCCTTTCATCCTTCGAGAATTGATATCTTTTTCTTTTAGTAACAGGTGTTCCAATGGAGAAAGTGGTTCTCCTTCCTCATACATAATTTTAATGTAATACATGCAATTTTCTTTATCCTCTTGATGATTGTTCGAAGTTTTATATTTAAAGCAACTTACAAGCCCACTGCTCTCTTTTATGCCTAAACCACAGTTACTACATAATTTCATAAAACTACCTCCCTTATTTTTCAAAAAATCACTCTAATACTCAATTTCCCTAAGCCTTACCAAGTTCTCTCTATATTCAGCTTCTTTAATAATACTGCATTGTTCAATTTGATATTCTCCTAATACTAATTTTGTAGCAAAAGCAAAACATGTAGCTTCTCCACACCTTTTACAATTTGTCTTTGGCAGATATTTGTAAATTTCTATAGCGGAAGGTTTTTTTCTGGTTTCATATAGAGGCTCTATGGAATCCTTTTGTGCATAAGTATCATTGATCAGATTTTTTATGTAATCACACATTTCATATGCTTCTGTTTCATTAATTATTTTTGCTACTGTAAGAGAATCACTATAAATTGTGACCATTTTGATTCCCTCATTGAACATTAAATTTTTTGCTTTATGATTGTATTGTGCTGTCTTCATCTGCCTATTGATGCACGGGAGGATCTCGGAGACATCTATAGGAAATTTGGCTTTAAATCTCATTTTTTCTGTATCTGCAGTACAAGGTTCAATAAAAACAACATTTACTTGCTCTAAAAACATATTATACAACTCCCTTTTCCTAATGATCTATTATTTTTTGTAGTGCTTTTATTAGCAGGTCAATGTCTTCTTTCTCATTAAAATAACCAATTCCAACTCTACAGGTTCCTGTCTCTTTTGTTCCTATGATTTC
>CAZVEI010000239.1:0-3469 GCA_964626295.1 uncultured Alkalibaculum sp. | reverse complement strand
CAACATGAGTTTAATTCTATTTAACTGGTTCACTTCACTTGCGCCTGGATCGTAGTCGATGGCGGCAATATTAGCTATAGGATATTTTTCCCTAATAGGCTTAATCATACCTTTGCCCATTACGTGATTTGGCAAACACGCAAATGGTTGCACGCACACGATGTTCTCTACTCCGTCTTCGATGAGTTCCATCATCTCTGCAGTCAAGAACCAACCTTCTCCCCCTTGATTTCCTAGGGAGATCAGCTCTTCTGCTTTGCGAGCTTTTTTATCAATAGTTGATGGTGGGTGGAATCTACAGCTATCTTTTAACGCTTGCTTCATAGATTTTCTATACCACTCAATAAGTTTAATGACTTTCAAACTATTATCCATAGATTTTTTTGTCCCTGCTAATTTCTCGTATTTAAAGACGCTGTTATAAGCACAATACAAGATAAAATCGATAATATCCGGAGCTATTACTTGGGCTCCTTCATCTTCTAAAACTTGAATGAGATTATTATTGGCTGTCGGGTGGTATTTTACGAGAATTTCCCCCACTATAGCCACCTTTGGCTTTTGTATATTTAATAAAGGTAAAGCATCAAAATCTTCAATAATTCTTTTCATATTGCGTTTAAAGACAAATAAATTTCCTGAGCGAATATTCTCTTTTGCTTTAGCTCGCCAAAAATCATATAACTCTTCTGCAGAGCCCTTTTCTCTTTCATAAGGCCTTGTAGCGTATAAAACCCTTTGGAACAAATCTCCATACACTGCTGCTATCATTGCACGATTAATTAATGGAAGAGTAAGCTTAAATCCAGGATTGCTTTCTAAACCAACTAAATTAGCAGATATAACTGGAATATGCTCCATGTTCATATCCTTTAAAGCCTTTCGAATAAAGGCTACATAGTTTGAAGCTCTACAAGGGCCTCCCGTTTGGGACATAACTAAGCTAATATTGTTCGTGTCGTATTTGCCTGATTTTACAGCTTCAATCAACTGGCCTACTGCTATAATAGAAGGATAACAAGCATCGTTGTTGACATGTTTTAAGCCCTCATCAATAGCCTTGTAATCTACACTTGGCAATACTTCTATTTTATACCCTGAAGGCTCCATAGCGTCGTTAAGAAAGTCAAAGTGAATAGGGGACATTTGAGGAACCAGCAAAGTATGGGTTTTCTTCATTTCCTTCGTAAAAGATACCCTCTTGTATTCCATTTCTTCACCTAGCTTTGGACATTCAAGCACTTCTTTGTCCTCTAAGGCTGCCTTTAAAGACCTCAATCGAATCTTCACCGCACCTAAATTGCTTACCTCATCAATTTTAATAAGAGTGTAGATTTTTCCTGCTTCACTTAAAATCTCTTGTACTTGATCTGTAGTTACAGCATCTAATCCACAACCAAAAGAAGTAAGCTGTACTAACTCGATATTTGGCTGTTTTGCAACAAAGTTTGCTGCAGTATACAATCTAGAGTGATACTTCCATTGATCCAAAACTCGAAGAGGTCGTTTTACCTCTCCTAAATGAGATACTCCATCTTCACATAAAACAGCCATGCCTAATTCTGTAATGACATTTGGCAAGCCATGGTTGATCTCAGGGTCAATATGATAAGGTCTGCCACTTAAGACGATACCTGTCATATTATTTTCTTCAATATAAGCTAATACTTCCTCAGATTCTTTGCGCACGTCTTCTCTGTAGGCATCCTTTTCTTTCCATGCTAAATCACAGGCCTTGCGTATTTCTTTCTCCCCTATACCTAAAGGAGCAAATTCTTCAATTAGCCTCTGTACTAGTCGATCGTAATCATTTAGTGGCAAGAATGGATTCATATAGTTCATGTTCTTTTCCTTGAGAGCATCTACATTGTACTTAATGGTCTCAGGATAAGACATGACAATTGGGCAATTGTAACAATTATCTACTCCTTCGATTTCGCCCTCTTCGTAGGAGATGCAAGGGTAAAAGATAAAATTAATATCTTTTTCAAGTAAACTCATTATATGCCCGTGTACAATTTTAGCAGGGTAACATACGGATTCTGATGGAATAGACTCCATCCCCTTATCATATAGCTTTTTACTTGAACGTGGAGATAAGACGACCCTGTATTTTAATTCTGTAAAAAAGCGGTACCAGAAAGGATAATTCTCATATACATTTAATACCCTAGGAATCCCTACTTCTCCTCGAATGGCCTCACTTTTGTCTAGAGGCTTATAGCGAAATAACCTTTTGTACTTGTAGTCGTACATATTTGGGATCTTCTTTGCCGTTTTCTCTTGCTCTATGCCTGCGCCTCTTTCACATCGGTTTCCAGAGACAAATCGCCTGCCATCAGAGAAATTATTAATAGTAAGAAGACAGTTGTTGCCACATTTTCCACATCTCTCTAATGCAGTATCTGTCTCAAAGGCTTGCAATTGTGTTTGGTCTAAGATAGTACTCTCTACACCTTCTACGTATTTTTCCTTAGCGATTAAGGCTGCCCCAAAAGCTCCCATAATTCCTGAAATATCTGGACGAATTACGTCTCTTCCTAAGATCTTTTCAAAAGACCTTAGTACAGCATTTGAATAAAAAGTACCACCTTGAACCACAATGTGTTTTCCTAGTTCTTCTGGGTTACGAACTTTTATTACCTTTTGTATGGCATTTTTTATGACAGAGTAAGATAATCCAGCTGAAATATCACCTACATCTGCACCCTCTTTTTGTGCTTGCTTTACTCTAGAATTCATAAAGACAGTGCAACGAGTACCTAAATCTACTGGAGCTTTTGCTTCTAACGCTGCTTGGGCAAATTCTTCTACAGATAATTTTAAGGAATGTGCAAAAGTCTCTAAGAAAGAACCACATCCAGAAGAACAAGCTTCATTTAATATAATATTATCAATGACACCATCTTTAATCTTCATGGCTTTCATATCTTGCCCACCAATGTCTAGAATAAAATCTACTTCTGGCAAGAAGTGCTGAGCGCCTTTAAAATGAGCCATGGTCTCAATTTCACCTAAATCAATTCTAAGAGCTGATGAAATAAGGCCCTCACCATAGCCCGTAACGGTACTCTTGCTGATTTTAAGTCCCTTTGGCAATGCCTTATATACATCTTTTAATATTACGATGACCTGGTTTAAAGGACTTCCTAGATTGCTGCTGTAATAGGTGTACAAAAGTTCTCCATTGTCGCCAATTAAGGCCGCTTTTGACGTAGTCGAACCTGCATCGATTCCTAAAAACACCTTTCCTTTATAGGTACTTAAATCTCCTCTTTGCACCTTATACTGGTCGTGTTTGTGATAAAACGCTTCTAATTCTTCAGAATCCTTAAATAAAGGCTCTAAACGTTGAACTTCTTCGTGTTGAAATTCATCAATATGCTCTAATTTATCGTTTATAGCAGAAAAAGCGATTTCCTTGCCTTCGTCCTTAGACAACAAGGCTGCACCCATAGCTACATAGAGT
>CAZVEI010000238.1:0-3472 GCA_964626295.1 uncultured Alkalibaculum sp. | reverse complement strand
TGTTTCCGCATCTATAATATCAATTGGAGTATCTTCATATTTTTTATCTCCAGTACCTAAAACGACAAATTGAATATCCTCTTGAAGCAATTCATCAAGTATATGGGCTATTAAGTCAATTCCCTTCATCTCGTTTAATCTAGTAACCATCGAAAGCATAGGGATATCTGGATTTACTGGTAATCCATATTTTTCTTGTAAGTATACTTTATTATCTTTTTTATGGGAAATAGATCCCGTATCATAGTTTTTATGAATATGTGGATCGTGCTCAGGGTTATATACATCGTAATCAATACCATTCATAATGCCAGATATTTTATTCTCGTGTCTTCTTATTATACCATCTAATCCTTCCCCAAAATATGGATATTTAATCTCATCGGCATAAGACTTTGATACGGTAGTCACTGCATCAGAGTAGATAATTCCACCTTTCATAAAATTAATACTGTCATAAAATTTCAGTCCATCTTCATTATAATAAGTCATAGGCAGATCCATTGAATCACCTAACATAATGGGATCAAATACACCTTGATACTTTAAATTGTGAATCGTAAAAACAGTCTTTACATCTTCGTAAAAGGAATCGTATTTAGCATATTCTTTTACATAAACATTGGCTAAAGCCGTATGCCAATCATTTGTATGTATAATATTAGGTTTAAAATCTATGTGCTTTGGTAGCTCGGCAATGACCTTTGAATAATAAGTAAAGCGTTCCCCATCATCACCTTCACCGTATATTTGGTCTCTAAAGAAGTAATATTTATTGTCAATAAAGTAGTGGGTTACTCCATTAAACTCGAGTGTCATAATTCCTACATACTGCTCTCTCCAGTTTAGGCGTACAGTAAACTCCCCTAATTTCCTCATTTGATCTCCGTATTTTTTATGAATTTGCTTATATAATGGAAGAACTACCCTTATATCTACTGCATGTTCTTTTAGCACTTTTGGCAGTGCACCTGCTACATCAGCTAATCCACCCGTTTTTACAAAGGGACTCTCTTCAGCAGCAGCGTATAAAACTCTTAACATTAAATTACCTCCTCGGCTCTTTGCACGACGTTTCCTACAATGGATTTCACCTTAGAATCTAGATTATTTTCTTCATTACTAAGCACTTCTCCCTTCCCTGCAACGTACGGGATGGATTGATTGCCTATGAGAATAACTTTTGGCTCTACTACTACGTGTTTATCTAAAATAGCGTATTCTACATGTGCGTCTTCAGAAATGCAACATTTTTGCATGATGATAGAATTTTTTATTACGGCACCTTTTTCTACCGTAACTCCTCTAGACAAAATAGAATTTTCTACAAGGCCATCTACAATACAGCCATTGGCTATATAGGAGTTTTTGACACTAGCATTGGCTAGATAATGAGCAGGTGGTTCATCCTTTGGCTTTGTAATGATTTGGCCATTTTTATAAAATAGCTCTTTTGAATACGTTGGATTTAATACTCTCATATTTGCTTCATAATAGCTTTTAATATCATTTACATATTCTATTGTGCCATCAAATTTATAGCAAGATACCTGGTACCTGTCCATAGCATGAAACAGAGCATCTTGGAAATAAACTTCATTTCCCTTTTCAATAGCTTTATTTAAAATTTCTAAAAAAACCTTTTTCCTAATGAAAAACATTTCTAAGTGCAAATTCATCTTATGGGTGTTCCCTGTATACATACCAACGCTCTCTAGCCTATTATATTTATCAAAGGCCATGTTCTTACAACCAACTAAATTGAGTCGTGGATTTTCTACTTCCTTGTAGATAAAAGTAATATCTGATTCTGATCTTATAAAATCCCTATAAGCTTTACCTAAATTGATATTTGCTACAATACTCGTAGTGGAAAAAAATACATTTTCCATATTATTCTCTAAGAAAAACACTTCATTTTTTTTGAACTCGTTAATATCTCCCATTTTTTGATATATGGGTTCATCGTCATATAAAGGAGGATATAACTTGATCCCATGGCTATTTCGATTTAGATCCCATGCCTTTCCATTGCGAACATGGTCCATAAGGGAGCGTATTTTATTTCCCGTAAATAATCCTATACCACTTATTCCACCATTGATCATATTAGATAGTGCAATATCTATAAGTCGATAACGTCCAGCGAAGGGCAACATGGCATCCGGTCTTTTACGGCACAGTACGCCAAAATCATTATCTTTTTGCCCTAATGTAATCACACCTAAACAATTTTCCATATTAAATCCCCCTCTTAAATGGTCCTTAAGACCTTTCCTTTTAAATTCTTATTATTCACACAAAATATGTTGTTTTGACACTAAGCTAATTTCGTCATCCGATCCAATTATGGCACCTGCTTCTACTACCACGTCTTCCATGATTATTGCATTTCGAACTCTTGCTCCCGATTTAATCCTTACATTAGATAAAATCACACTATTTTCTACTTGTGTATTTTCCTCAATATGTATATCGTGTGCTAAAATGCATTTATTTAAATTGCCTTCTATGGTACAGCCCTCATTAATCATAGAATTTTCCACTTCGGAAGTGGATGCTATAAAATGAGGAGGCATATGTTTATTTCTCGTTCGAATTCGCCAGTTTGTATCGTAAATGTTTAATTCGTTGTTTTCTTCCAATAAATCCATATTTGCTTGCCAATAACTTCTTACGGTTCCAACATCTTTCCAGTATCCTTCAAATACATAAGCAAACATCCTTTTTCCATCATCAATCATTTGAGGAATAATATCTTTACCAAAATCATCGTTTGATGTAGGATCTTCTTCTATCTTTATCAAATAGTCTTTTAATGCCCTCCAATTGAATACATATATACCCATAGAGGCTAGATTGTTCTTTGGTATAGGTGGTTTTTCCTCAAATTCTATAATGCGATTGTCATCATCTACATTCATGATTCCGAATCGAGAGGCTTCTTCCCAAGGAACCTGGATTACAGAAATGGTACCATCTGCACCATTTTTGATGTGCTCATCGATCATCTTAGAGTAATCCATCTTGTATATGTGATCTCCTGATAAAATTAACACGTACTCAGGGTTGATGCCGTTTATAAAGTGCATGTTTTCGTAAATAGCATTGGCTGTCCCCTTATACCATCTTCCTTCTATTTCATTTTTAAAGGGGGATAGGACTCTAAGCCCTCCATAACTTCTATCCAAATCCCATGACGTTCCATTTCCTATATGTTCATTTAAAACGAGAGGCTTATATTGAGTAAGGATTCCTATATTCGATATCCCAGAATTGGCCACATTGCTTAAAACAAAATCGATTATTCGGTATTTTCCACCAAAAGAAACAGCTGGTTTGGCGATTTCCTTCGTCAAGTCTCTTAGCCTAGACCCCTGACCTCCGGCTAACAACATGGCAACTACTTTATAATTTTTCAAGTTAATCCTCCTTTATGAATAGACTAAAATTGCACAAATTTATCTTTTCT
>CAZVEI010000237.1:0-3484 GCA_964626295.1 uncultured Alkalibaculum sp. | reverse complement strand
CCCTCTTTCAACACATCCCCCTGTGGTGATAGGTAATAGAAGTACCAATAGTTATCAATAAACCAACTATAGTCTATCAGTTTCATATCTTCCGGAGACAATCCCTCTGCAATCTGTTCCTGCATTCGCTTCTGATTCTCCTGTAAAAGCACTCAATAAATTCTTAAATGTATTGCTATTTTCCATATTTAATCCTCCATATAATCGTATTAAAAAAGCTATTTTTTTATTTCTATCTCATTTATATATATACCAACAAACCTTCTTAATTAAACATAATCTTTTAACTTTTATGAAAACAATTTTTTTTCTTTCTTATTCATAAATTCTAAAAAGAATTCTTGTGCTAAACTTCCTGATTTAATTTCTTCCTTAGCTTCTTCTAGGGTATACCATTTAGCAAAGTCTACTTCCCTTTGATTCATATTGCTTAAATCTGTAGAGTTTACGGTACATGAGAAGTTGACCATTAAAGTATTTGTTTTTTCATAATACTTAGTCTTGTTAAATTCGTAGGAGACTACATCTAAGCCTAATTCCTCTTTTACCTCTCGTATTAAAGCGTGTTCTGCAGATTCTCCAATGTTGACATATCCAGCTACTAAGACATTTGATGTTTTTCCATACTGCTGTATTAAGATTATTTTCTCTCCAGAAGAATCTAATACTTCTGCGCTAACTGCTACATTAAACATAGGGTATCGATAGGTATCACAAGAAATGCAAAAGGGAACCGCTCCATCCTCTCGTCTCCACTTAGTGATTAGCTTTGTGCCGCATTCAAAACAATAATTCATATGGCTTTCAAACTCCTTTTACTATAATTTGGAATACTTTTGTATGAAATTTTGAATTTATATTATCATAAACTGTCTTTAATAGAACATATCTTTCTGTGCTCATTGCTGTATTTTTGATATAATAAAGTATACACAAATAGGAGATCAAAATATGAATACTAAACTAAACAAATAAAACACGATACAATTCAAGAGGAAAAGTTGTTCTTTCGATCTTGTAAGCCTACACCAGATATAACTCTTTCAACCTCAAGAGGATTAGGGCTTATTTGGGTAGCTAGTTCTATATTCTCTTTTGCTGTTAGATTTGGCACTAAATTATAAAACTGAAAGACAAATCCTATGTCATTTCTTCTATAATTTATTAATTCTTTGGAATTGAATTTACTTATTTCAACATTGTCTACAAATACCTTTCCAGAAGTAAGTTCATCCATTCCGCCTAGGATATTGAGTATGGTGCTCTTCCCTGCACCGCTAGCTCCAGCAATAATAACAAATTCTCCTTTGCCTATTGCAAAGTCTACTCCAGATAAAGCTTCAATATCTACTTCGCCCATTTTATATATTTTTTTAACATTTTTAAATTCAATATAGTCTTTCATCACGTTTTCACTGCCTCTTATTATTCTCATAGTCTATTATTACATCTATAAAAGCTTTTCCATAGCGGGTCATCTTTACTTCCCCTACCCCAGAAACACCTAAAAATTGATTCTCTGTAGTAGGCCTTAACTGACACATAGATCGAAGGGTGGCATCGCTAAATATAATAAAAGCAGGGACCCCTTGCCTAATTGAAATCTCACTTCTCAATTGGCGCAAGGCTTCAAAGAGACCTCCGTCTACCTCTTTATAGACTGTGCTTTTCTTACTCTTATAATGTGATTGCTCTGCGGCTGAATCTTCAATATCTTTTACAATCTTCATCGTTAAAATTTGTTCTTCATTCATAAAATCCATTGCCTTCTCCGTAATTCCTACTGTAGGAAATTCTGCATTTGTAATGGATAAATACTTGTTGAGCACTAAAAAGTTCATAACGCTTCTTAGTTTTTTCTCCGTTAAACTAGCACAAATGCCATAAGTAGGCAATTTATCTAGACCTAATCGAAGAATTTTCTTTGCCTTGCTACCTCTTAAAGTGTCAATGATTACCTTAATGCCAAATCTTGAATGAACATTTTTTATACAAGAAATAATCTCTTTTGCACTATCTGTAACATCAAGTTCTTCAAAATTCTTCATGCAATTAGAGCAGTTTCCACAGTGATTTACGCTCTGATCATCAAAATAATTCAATATGTATTCTCTTAGGCAATCCCTAGTATGACAGTAGTAAGTCATGATTTTTAGACGTTCTCGGTCTTTTTCTTTTACCAATTTAGAGGTCTCTTCATCGAGGGCCTCATTTTCACCACCGTGCTCAATTAAAAACTGATTGGTTATGACGTCTTGCCCATGATACAACAAAATGCACTCAGCTGGTTCTCCATCTCGGCCTGCTCTTCCTGCCTCTTGATAGTAGGATTCTAGATTCTTAGGCATATTGTAATGAATGACAAAGGTTACATTAGACTTGTCAATGCCCATGCCAAAAGCATTCGTTGCCACCATAATTGGTTTATCGTCGTAAACAAAAGCTTCCTGATTGTCTTTTCGCTCTTTATCGGATAATCCTGCGTGATAACGAGTAGCTTTGTATCCATCTACATTTAGATTATTGCATACTTCCTCTACGTTTTTTCTTGTAGCACAATAGATGATGCCGCTTTCATCCCCATGGGCTTTTAGGATCTTTAAGACTTCTGTATATTTATTGCTTGGTTTTCGAACTGCAAAGAATAAATTAGGTCGATCAAAACCGGTAGTGGTGACAGTTGGCTTTTCAAGTTGAAGAATTTGAACAATATCCTCCCTTACTTCTTCCGTAGCCGTGGCAGTAAAGGCGCTAATAATAGGCCTAGATGGAAGCAAGTGAACAAACTCTTTAATTTTTAAATAACTAGGTCTAAAATCCTGTCCCCATTGAGACACGCAGTGAGCTTCATCTACGCTGACCATGGAAATCTTACTTTCATTGGCAAATCTTAAAAATTCTGAGCTCGTCAATCTTTCAGGCGCAACGTAAATAATCTTATAACGACCTTCCCTTGCATATTTTAACGCAAGAGAATATTGCCTACTTGATAAAGAACTATTTAAATAGGCTGTAGGTATTCCCGCTTCATTTAAAGTAGTCACCTGATCTTTCATTAGAGATATGAGAGGCGAAATAACCAATGTAATCCCCTCTAATAAAACAGCAGGCACCTGAAAACAAATAGATTTACCTGCCCCAGTAGGCATAATCCCTAGAGTATCTCTTCCCTGAAGTATGCTATCAATAAGCTCCTCCTGCCCGATACGAAACTGTTCATAACCAAAATACTCTTTTAAAACCCCGTACTTATCTTTTACCATATTACCGCTCCTTAGTGCACTTAATCATAATCTATAGTAATCATACAATTATAGCATGGATCTATTTCTTTTACTTTATCATCGATGATTTCTATTAATTCTTCATTGCTATGCTCGAAGTTATATGGAACGACTACATCAAAAATAAGATTAGGGTGACTTCCTTCCCAAACTACTCGAAAATCATGTAAACTCAATTCTTCTGAGATGTGATTGATTGT
>CAZVEI010000236.1:0-3497 GCA_964626295.1 uncultured Alkalibaculum sp. | reverse complement strand
ATATGGTTGGACCGTTGGGCGAGAAAAGAACAGACAGGAAAACAATATAAAAATAAGAGAAGAAATCAAAATAAGGGAGCTCCAACTTCACTGAAGTTGGAGCTCCCTTATTTATAGTGTGGATCTTCGTCACATGTACATACATATATATATGTTTATCAGGTATATATATGTATGTCAGATAATTTCTTTTTTAAAACTCTGCGTTTCCTACGGTTCTTGGAAATGGTAGGACATCCCGAATGTTTTCCATGCCTGTCATATACATAATCGCTCTCTCAAAACCAAGTCCGTATCCTGCATGTTTTACGCCGCCGTATTTTCTAAGCTCTAAATACCACCGGTACTCTTCAGGGTTTAATCCTACTGCACTCATTCGTTCTAGGAGTACATCATGCCTTTCTTCTCTCTGGCTTCCTCCTATGATTTCACCTACACCTGGTACAAGTAAATCCATAGCTGCAACGGTTTTTTCATCATCATTAAGGCGCATGTAGAAGGCTTTAATGTCTTTTGGGTAGTCTGTTACAAATATAGGCTTTTTATAAACTTCTTCTGCAATATAGCGCTCATGTTCTGTCTGTAAATCCATGCCCCATGAAACTGGGTATTGGAACTCCTTTTTAGCCTTTGTCAAAATATCGATTGCTTCCGTATAGGTAATATGTGCAAAATCTGAGCTTACGATATTATTTAATTTCTCTAGTAATCCTTTATTGATAAAACTGTTAAAGAAGTTCATTTCTTCTTCTGCATTGACAAGTAAATAGTTGATAATATACTTAATCATGTCTTCTGCAAGCTGCATATCATCATTTAAGTCAGCAAAGGCAATTTCTGGCTCAATCATCCAAAACTCTGCAGCATGTCGAGCTGTATTAGAGTTTTCTGCTCTAAAGGTAGGGCCAAAGGTATAAACCTTTTGAAAGGCTAAAGCAAAGGCTTCTGCTTCTAATTGTCCACTTACCGTTAAATTAGTAGCTTTATCGAAGAAATCTTTGCTAAAATCAATACTTCCTTCTTCTCTTTTAGGAGGGTTGTTTAAATCTAAAGTAGTAACATGAAACATCTCTCCTGCACCTTCTGCATCACTAGCCGTTATAATAGGCGTGTGGGTATAGACAAAATCTCGCTCTTGAAAAAATTGATGCACAGCATAAGCAACTAAACTGCGAACTCGAAAGACTGCTGAAAAGGTGTTGCTTCTAGGTCTTAAATGAGCAATTGTCCTTAAGTACTCTAGAGAATGTCTTTTCTTTTGTAGAGGATAGCTAGAATCTGCACCTGCTTCTACTTTAATCTCTTCAGCTTTGATTTCAAAGGGTTGCTTGCTGTCCGGAGTGAGTACAAATTTACCCTTTACTGTAATGGCTGCAGCTACAGTAAGTTTACTGATTTTGGAGAAATTATCCATATCCTCCTCGTATACTACTTGAACTCCTTTAAAGTAAGTACCATCATTAACTTCGATAAAACCAAAATGCTTAGATCCTCTATTGGTTCGAATCCATCCATTGATTGCAATATCCTTGTCCGAAAAACTTTCCGCATTTTGATATAATTGCTTTATACTTGTCTTCATATATCCATCTCCACTATTAAAATTTATTTATAGCCTTATTATTCATTATTTGCCAAATATTTTGTATAATACCTAGTATACCTTTACAAAATAAACCTGTCCACTTCAGCAAAATAAAGCGTTGTAAGCTTTTATCTAGTTTCAAAGGCGTTTTAGTTTACTAAAAGAAACATTCAATTATATTAACGAGGTGAGTAAATGATTTTTGCTAATGTATTAATGAAATCCACAAGGGAAAGTTTTTTAGCCATTATAGATTCTAATAAAATCATCAAGTTAAAGGATTTATTGTCTAAATCAAACGAACCTTGTCCTAAAGACATGATTTCCTTTATTGAGAAATACGATTCAAAATTCCAGGGGGAAATCTATGAGATCTTAAAGGATAAAAATATTCCTACCATAGCTAGAGAAGATATAGAGCTTTTGTCTCCTATTCCTTATCCAAGAAGAAATGTATTTTGCCTTGGAAAAAATTATGTAGAACATGCCAACGAAATTAAATCCATAACGGGTGGAAAGGATATGGTCCCAAAAGAGCCTATTTATTTCACGAAATTAGCTTATCCCTGTATGGGACCAGAAGACACTATACTTAATCACAAGAGCCTTACAAATCAATTAGATTATGAAGTTGAGCTTACTATTGTCATAGGAAAAAAGGGAACAAATATTTCTAAAGAAGAAGCTGAAAATTACATTTTTGGCTACACTATTGGAAATGACTTTTCTGTAAGAGATATACAAAAAAAGCATATACAGTGGTTTAAAGGAAAGAGCATGGATACTTGTTGCTCTGTAGGCCCTTATATTGTCTCTAAAGAGGATATTTCATTTCCACCAGCGTTAGATATTTCTTGCAGTATAAACGGGGAAGTAAGACAAAACTCTAACACCTCTAAATTAATTTTTGATATTCCTACTATTATTCACGATTTATCACAAGGGCTTACTTTATACCCTGGAGATCTGATTATGACTGGTACACCAGCAGGTGTAGGCTTAGGCTTTAACCCTCCAAAAACATTGCAGTCTGGGGATGTAGTAGAGTGTAAGATTAAAAAGATAGGGGTTCTTCGAAATTACATTGAACGATAAGTCCCTAGTCACTAGCATCCAGACATTCCTTAGATCATGAGCAGCACTTTTCTACTGAGAATAATAAAAGGCGCCTTTTTCGGCGCCTTCTCTGTTTTAAGTTCTATATTGTAAGTTGTAAGGATTAGATTAACGATCGTTTAACTACTCTTCAATTAATAAGAATATTTAAGTGAGTGGCTATTTTCCTTTCAGCTTTCCCCATTCAGCATATTCGCAATCTTTGCAAATTCCTCTAAGCTTAAAGTCTCTCTTCTCATGCTATCAATACCACACTTTTCTAACACTTCTGTCACCTTTTGTCTGTCCATATTTAAGCCATTTGAAAGGCAATTTAACAAGGTTTTTCTCCTCATTGAGAAAGAAGCTTTAACTACCTTAAAAAAGACCTCTTTTGGGGCTTGAACTGGAGGCTCCTCTAGAATCTTTAAGTTGATTACTGCAGATTCTACTTTAGGTTGAGGCATGAATACGGTCTTTGGCACAATTGTTACGATTTCAGGCTTAGAGTAAAATTGTACTGCTACAGATAAAGCACCATAATCTTTCTTTCCAGGAGGCGCAATCATCCTCTCTGCCACTTCTTTTTGTACCATTACTGTAATACTTTCAATGGGTAGGCCCTTTTCTAAAAGGTTCATGATGATTTCAGAGGTAATGTAATATGGTAAATTAGCGATGACCTTAAAAGACTTGTCCGAAATCTTTTTTAATTCTTCCTTTAAATTAATCCTCAATACGTCTTCATTGAGAATGGTTTTGTTCGAATAATCACGTAAAGTATCATTTAAGATGGGGATCAGTTTTTGATCGATTT
>CAZVEI010000235.1:0-3510 GCA_964626295.1 uncultured Alkalibaculum sp. | reverse complement strand
CGATGGGAGACTACTCCTTAGGGGTTCTAATGGATCAGGAAAGTCTGTAACCATGCAAAGTTTTATTCCCTTGTTATTAGATGCAAACAAGAGCCCTGAAAGATTAGACCCCTTTGGTTCAAAAGCTCGAAAGATGGAAAACTATCTTCTTGGTGAGGAAGGCGAAGGAAAAGATGAATCCTTAGCTTATTTGTACATGGAATTTAAGAAAAAACAGACGGACAAGACCTTGACCATTGGCATAGGATTTAAGGCAGTTAGAGGAAAGCCACTAAAGTCTTGGGGTTTTATCTTAAATGACGGAAGGAGAATAGGGAAGGACTTCTTTCTTTACAAGGACATTGGCGAGAAGATTCCACTGACTATAAAAGAACTCCAGAATAGGATAGGTGAAGGTGGAAAGGTCACAGATGGGCAGAAAGAGTACATGAAAATAGTCAATGATTTGCTATTTGGATTTCCTGAATTAGATGAATACGAAGAACTCATAAAACTTCTGGTCCAGCTAAGAAGTCCTAAACTATCAAAAGACTTTAGACCCACAGTAATCTATGAAATAATGGAAAATTCCTTGCAAGCTTTATCAGAAGACGATTTGCGACCTATGTCTGAAGCCATTGAAAATATGGACAACATAAAGAGTCGGTTAGAGGAATTAAAGAGCAGCAAAAAGTCTGGAGAAAAAATAAAGAATGCATATGATAGGTACAATAAATTTATCTTATTCGAAAAAACAAAAACCTTTATCGATGAAAATAAAAAGCTAGGTCATCTTTATAAGGATAAAGCTCTATTAGCAAAAGAAAAGACAAGAGCGCAAGAGTCTTATCAAACATTAAATAGAGATATTGAAAGCTTGTCTATCCAATTAGAAACAGTAAAGGAAAAAAAGAAAGAGTTAGATCAACACGATAGCCTGCAAATCAAAGAAAAAATTCTTCAAATCCAAGAGGAGATAGACAGATTAGAGGAACAAATAAAAGATAAAAACAAACAAGTAGATCGAAAAAAAGAAGCTCAACGAAAAAATCATTACGAAGAAAAACAATACGTAGAAGAAAAGGAGAAATTGCACGGAGAACTAGAAGAGCATTTAGAAGAACTAGAAAATCTCTCCACAGATTTTGCCTTTGACGAGCATCGTTTTTTACAAGACGAATTAGAGAAGAGAATAAAAGAAAAGTATAATTTTGCTTATATAAAAGGTGAGACAAGAAAGATTACAGACAAAATTGAAGGTGGTATCAAGGCTCTTGAAGATCAGAAGCGAAAAAATAAAGATCATGATGAAGTTTTAGCAGAATTGGAAGAAGCCAAAAATAAACGAGATGAGTTCTTTCGATTATTGGAGCAGTGTAGAGGACTGTTATTAGAGACGAAAGAAGAATATTTGGAAAAAGTATATTATTGGAAAGATCAAAACCGTATTTTAAATATTTCAGATAATGGGATCAATGATATTGCTAGGGGAATCAATAATTTTGATCTAGGCAGTGACATAAATGAAGTTTTAGAAAGAATTCGTCAGGAGTACCATAGTATTCAAAGTGAGATAAAGGTCAAGACCTACGAAATTAAGGGAGAAATGCAAAAGTGGATAAAAGCTGCTGAGGAGAAAAAACAAGAGATTGGCACTTGGGAGCAAGAAAAAGATCCAGAGCCTTTGCGAGATGAAAAGGTGATGTTGTTTCGGCAAGGATTAGAAGAGCAAGGAATTGCTCATATACCACTATATAAGGCCATCGACTTTAAAGAAGGGGTTTCTGAAGAACAAAAAGGGATTATTGAGGAAGCATTATTAGAAATGGGGCTTTTAGATGCTTTAGTACTTCCATCTAAATACAAAAATCAACTATCCCGATTGAATATAGAAGGTGCCGATAAATTTATCGCTTCTGAACCAAAACTCATGACCTATAATTTAGACCAATTTTTAAAAGTAGACAAATTGGAACTTGATGGCATCTCTCAAGAAGATGTAAGTAGTGCGCTCTTCAGTATTTTAATTGATTCGGGAAGTGAAACCTATGTCGATGAGAAAGGATTCTATGGCTTAGGGATTTTAAAAGGAAAAGTGTCAAAGTCTTATATTCCTAGATATATTGGGATTGCAGCTAGAAGAGCCTATAGGGATAAAAAGATTGGCGAATTAAAAGAAGAATTAGAATCACTAGAAAGTACTATTCAAGAGTATATGGAAAAGCGAGATCTTTTAAATAAAGATTATGATCTTCTCGAGTCTGAATTCCATGAAGTACCTAGTCATATCGATTTAATGACTGCGGTAGAAGAAGTGAAAAGGGAAGAATTTAACTATAAAATGTCTATTGAAGAAGTGAAGATAAAAACAGATAAAGAAAAAGAGAAATATGAAGCCCTAAAGGCAGCGCGAGAAAGAGTATATGAAAAGACACATAAACTTCAGTTAAAGCCTAATTTAGAAATCTTTCAAGAAGCTTTTGTCAGATCAAAAGCCTATCGAGATGAGCTGTACGAATTAGAAAAAGTTCACAATTCCTTTATTCATTCTTTAGGCTTAATTAGTGTTACACTTGAACAAAAGGAACAAATAGAGGCAGATTTAGATGATTTGCTATATGATATCAACAGCCTATCCAATAAAATAGAGAGAGACTCTATGGTTCTCAATAATTTAAAGGAACAATTGACTTACACAAATTACGAAGAAATCAAAGAAGAAATCGATAGGTGTTTGCAATTATTAGAAGAAATTCCAAAGAAACAATTACAAAAGACAGATGAGCGTGCTAGCGAAAAGGCAAACTACACTAATGCAAGAGAAAAATTAGAAGAACTAGAAGAGAAAACTCATACACAAGAAAAGACAAATAAATACTGTGAAGACGTTTTTATGGAAGAGTATGGTTTGAAGTATGTCATAACATTTGAAGGAGAAGAAGCACCAATATCCTTGGCAAAGAAGGCTCTTCAAGAGATATCTGAAGAAGAGAAAGAAAATCGAGAGAGAGGATATTATACAAATGCCTTGATAGAAAAATTTCATGAAAATGCCTCTTATCTTAGAGATTATTCCGTAAGCCTAGACTACATCTTTGAACCTCATCAAGAAGATGGTTTTTTGAATGGTCTTATACAAAGGCAGAGACGCCATATTACGGCTAAGGTTCGTGGGAAAAAGGTAGATTTTTATGAATTAACAGAATTTATGAAGGATAGTATTGAAGAAAATGAAAACATTCTTAGAGAAAGTGATCGGCAATTATTTGAGGATATTTTAGTAAAAAACATCAGCAAAAAGATAAAATCTAGGATTTTCCACAGTGAAAAATGGGTAGATCGAATGAACACTCTCATGAAGTCTATGAACACCTCTAGTGGACTGTCTTTTAGCTTACAGTGGACTAGCAAGAAAGCAGAGACAGAAGAGCAGCTCGATACAAAAGAATTGGTTCAATTGTTAAAGCAAGATGCCAATTTGATGAGGATAGAGGACTTAGACAAGCTTTCAGAACACTTTAGGTCTAAAAT
>CAZVEI010000234.1:1825-3530 GCA_964626295.1 uncultured Alkalibaculum sp. | reverse complement strand
TAAAAAGGCACAGGAAGAGTACGACTATATTATATTTGATACGGCACCAACAGGTCATACCCTAAGAATGTTGCAGCTTCCATCAGCGTGGAGTAACTTTTTAGATGAAAATACACATGGAGCTTCGTGTTTAGGTCAACTTTCTGGACTTGGAGAGAAACAAGAGATATATAAACGGGCAGTGGAAAACTTGTCAGACGAAAAAATGACTACCCTTATCCTAGTGGCTCGTCCAGAAGCTGGTCCTTTGACAGAGGCGGAGAGAGCATCAAGAGAGCTTGCAGACATTGGTGTAAAAAATCAAGCTTTAATCATTAATGGTGTGTTGACATCTTATGACGATGCCATATCTGAAAGTTTTTATCAAAAACAACAAAGAGCATTATCAGAGATACCAGATGGTTTAAAAGATATAACGACTTATACCATTCCTTTAAGAGCATATAATATTACTGGAATGGAAAATGTAAGATCCTTACTTATAGAAGATAAGGTTATCGTTAGAGATGAGAATGTTAATGCCAAGTCTATACCTAAACTTAAAGATGTTATTGATGACTTGCACACTTCCAATAAAAAGGTTATCTTTACTATGGGAAAAGGTGGAGTGGGAAAAACCTCCATTGCAGCAGCAATAGCATTAGGACTATCTAATAAAGGGAAAAGAGTACATTTAACGACAACAGACCCTGCAGCCCATTTAAAGTTTATCATTCATGAAAATGACAATATTACTATGAGCCATATAGACGAAGATGCTGAGCTTGAAAAGTATAAAGAAGAAGTTCTTTCAAAAGCAAGAGCGACAATGTCAAAAGAAGATTTAGCTTATATTGAAGAGGATTTACGTTCTCCTTGTACACAGGAAATAGCAGTTTTTAGAGCTTTTGCTGAAGTAGTTGAAAAAGCAGAGGATCAAATTGTGGTCATTGACACGGCGCCAACAGGTCATACGTTACTCCTTTTAGAATCAACAGATAGCTACAATAAGGAGATTTCAAGATCCCAAGGGGATGTACCAGAATCTGCTAAGAAATTGCTTCCAAGACTCAAAAATGCAGATGAAACAGAAGTGCTTATTGTCACACTTGCTGAAACTACACCAGTATTTGAAGCAATGAGATTAGAAGAAGATTTAAAACGAGCAAGTATTCATAGTAAATGGTGGATTATTAATCAATCTCTTTACCAAACAGGAACTACTAATGAAATGTTAAAGGCAAAGGCAAGTAATGAAATTGAATGGATCAACAAAGTAGATGCTCATGCAGAAGGCAATTTTGCAGTAATACCTTGGAGTGCTGATGAAATAAAAGACGAAAAATTAAACGAGTTCATTAAATAATATTCTAATGGAGGTACTACGAATGAAAAAAGTAGCATTTATGTGTGTACACAATTCCTGTCGTTCGCAAATTGCGGAGGCCTTAGGCAAACATTTTGCCAGTGATGTCTTTGAAAGCTATTCGGCAGGTACGGAAACTAAACCACAAATCAATCAAGATGCTGTTCGATTGATGAAAGAACGCTACGGTATAGACATGGAAAAGACTCAATATTCAAAAATAATTGACGAACTGCCACCTATTGATATCGTCGTAACCATGGGTTGTAATGTGGTATGTCCTTATTTGCCTAGTGAAGAAAAAGAAGATTGGGGACTTGATGATCCTACAGGTAAAAGCGATGAAGAATTCATTGCGGT
>CAZVEI010000234.1:0-1815 GCA_964626295.1 uncultured Alkalibaculum sp. | reverse complement strand
GAAGAAAAAATCAACGATTTAGCACAAAGATTAAGAAAATAAAAGCTGGTTCATTTAACGAAAGGCCGCTATAGTTAACAATCTATAGTGGCCTTCTTTTTTAAGATAATTATGAAAAACACATGTTGATTATAATAAATTATTTGACATTGGGTAAATAACAGGAGTACAATACTTATATACTCATATGAGTATATAAGTATTGTACTAATAGGAGCGAAGACAATGGACAAATTAATAAATTTATTTAAAGTATTATCAGATGAGACTCGACTGAGAATTTTAGTTTTGTTATACCACAGAAACCTCTGTGTATGCCAGTTGCAGGGAATAATGAACGAATCTCAACCTAAAATTTCAAAACATCTGGCAAAATTAAGGGATATGGGATTTGTTAAAGATGAAAGACAAGAACAGTTTGTATTCTACTATTTAGATAAAACCAATAATACTCTAGGGATGTTGGTAAAAACAATCTTATCCGATATTAAGGAGTATCCAGTTTTGGGAAAGGATATATCGCAATTAGGGGATGCAGACAAATATGTGGAAATGAAGAAAAAACAATCTTGCTGTTAAAATAAATTTTTAAAATAAAAAGTGAATCAGAATTAATTGAAACTGTAGGTGAGATAAATGAGTATATATCTAGATAATGCGGCCACTTCCTATCCGAAACCACAATCCGTTATCGAATCAATGGCCGATTTTATGACGAATTTAGGAGCAACCTCTGGCAGGGGCGCATACGAAAGAGCTCTCAGATCGGATATGTTAGTTTACCAAGTTAGAAAAAATATTGCTAATCTATTTAATTTTAAGGATCCGAAGAGAGTTGTATTTACATCGAATATAACCCAATCACTAAATTTAGCCATAAAAGGCATTCTAAAAAAAGGGGATCACGTCATTACAAGCTCTATTGAGCATAATGCAGTATGGCGTTGTTTAAAGACATTAGAAAGAGATATAGGAATAAGAATTTCTACGGTACCCTGTAGTAGAGATGGGGTTACAAATCCTCGAGATGTACATAATCTAATTTGTGCAGATACTGCGCTAGTAGTATTTAATCACGCATCTAATGTATTAGGTACGGTACAGCCGATTAAAGAAATAGGAAAAATATGTAAGAAAAATGAAATTCCTTTTTTAGTGGATACAGCTCAGACAGCAGGAGTTCTTCCCATAGATGTAATCGGTGACAATATAAATTTGTTGGCATTTACAGGACATAAGAGCCTTCTCGGACCTATGGGAATAGGAGGACTTATTGTCAATTGGGATGGGAATATTATGCCCCTTATATCTGGAGGAACTGGTGGGGATTCTGCGTACGAATTTCAGCCAGATTATTATCCAAACAGATTAGAAGCAGGGACATTAAATGTTCCTGGTATCATTGGATTAGGCGAAGGAATAAAATATATTCAAGATATTGGAATAGATAATATTTATAACAAAGAAAAACTACTACTGGATTACGCTTTAGACCAATTAAAAAAAATAAAAGAAATCACAATTTATGGTTCTGACGATAGCCAAAAGAAAGTTGGCGTAATCTCCTTCAATGTTAAGCACAAATCTTGTGAGGGAGTAGCATATGAACTCGATCAACAACACGATATATTGATTCGATCAGGTTTACATTGTGCACCAGGAGCTCATGAAATTATAGGAACAAAAGAGACAGGAACCTGTAGAATTGGAATTGGTTATTTTAATGAGAAAGAAGACATTGACCTACTAATAAAAGCACTACAAAAAATAATAGATCACTAGGAAAAGGGAGTTGTATAATATGTTTTTAGAGCA
>CAZVEI010000233.1:0-3576 GCA_964626295.1 uncultured Alkalibaculum sp. | reverse complement strand
AAGAACCAGAAACGGCTTTTGATTGGCTCACCAAAAATAAAGAGGTTGTTCGAAATTACATAAAAGACCCTCTATGTGGCTTTGTATGCTCTATTTCTTTCTATAAAGATTTACTTACAGGCTTAGAATACTGTAATCATCCAGGTAATGTAGAGAAAATAGAGAAGGATACAAAAATACTGATTTTATCTGGAGATGAAGATCCAGCTGGCAATTTTGAAAAAGGACCTGAAGAACTATACAAACAATTGTCAAAGGCCTTGCCAGAAGACAATGTGCAATTAAAAATTTATAACGGCTATCGCCACGAAATATTAAATGAAGTGGATTCTACCCAAGTGTACAAAGATATACTAGATTTTATAAAAGAGTAAATTTTTATGTATTGATTGATAAAAGGATTAAATTGTAAATAAGCAGAAAGGTTAAGAATGCAATGCACTAACCTTGTCTTCGACTATAGGGGCGAACTTGTTCGCTCTTGTTTTAGTTTTCAGCAGTATAAAGGTAAATATAAAAAACTTGAACTCGCATTGAGCGAGTTCAAGTTAGACAACTGATTCACAACTGATTCACGACTGATTCACGATTGTTTAATATATAATCAAACTTTTAATTCCACTTTGTATTCAGTCATTAGTTCGGTTACTCTGTTCATATAAGTAGTTTGTTGCTTTTGCCCTAATAGAGTATCTTCGATTTCGGCTTTTGCTTCTTCTAGAGACTTTATTCCTGCTGGCTTTGAATCGGTCACTTTAATGATGTGATAGCCGAATTGAGTTTTTACAGGTTCGCTTACTTTATTTAATTCTAAGGAAAAAGCAGCATCTTCAAATTCCAATACCATTTGACCTTTTGCAAAGAAGCCTAAATCTCCACCTCTTTCTTTTGAGGGGCAAGTAGAGTATTTGGTAGCAGCTTCCTCAAAAGAAAGTCCACCTTCTAATTCCTTTACTACATCTGCAGCTTCTTTTTCAGTCTTTACAAGGATGTGACTTGCCTTTACTCGTTCTTGGCTTGAAAATTGATCTTTGTTCTCTTTGTAATATGCTTCGATTTCTTCTTGAGAAATTGGTATATTGTTAAGTAGTTGACTTAATGCATATTGTTTAAGAAGATTGTCGTGTAGTCTTTGTGCTTCTATCTTAAATCCCTTGTCTTGATCCAAACCTTTTTTAACAGCATCTAAATAAAGTAAATCTTGATTAATAAGCTCTGCAATTAGCTGTTTTTGGCTTGCTTCTGATTGAAACCGTGGCAAGATTTGTGGATCCATGCTGTTCATAAGAAAATTAACATCTCTTTGAGTAACCTCTCTATCTCCTACAGTAGCTAATACTTTGTTTTCCATCTCATTTCTCCTTTGTCTTCAATATCATGAGAAATTAGTAAAGTGAATTTCTCGTAGTTTACATTAGTTCATAATATCAGAAATTTAAGCCACTGTCTATAAAAAGTGCCTTCGGTACTTTAGCGATCAGCGATCAGCCACCAGCTATCAGTACTAGGGTCAAGTCTCACAAGTCAATTAAAAAGCACCTCGCCGTGCTTTAGTTCTAAGTGAAACTACGTAAGTCACCAATGTTAACTATTATGCTCCCCTTTCAGCATTCCGCTTAAACAAAAAACAGCTATACTTCTATATAAAGTATAACTGCCTCTCATTATTTCAATCATTGAATATCCCAATTACAATTTACGTATGACTCCAGTTACTTTTCCAAGAATAGATACATCATCTCGGTAAATAGGCTCCATAGAGGAGTTTTCAGGTTGAAGTCGAATTTTGTTCTTTTCTTTGTAGAACCGTTTCACAGTAGCTTCGTCATCATCTACCAATGCTACGATAATATCTCCATTTATTGCTGTGTTTTGTTTTTGAACAACTACATAATCGCCATCTAAAATACCTGCTTCAATCATGCTTGTTCCTTTTATATGAAGCATAAAACATTCTTTATTGTTGACAAAACTAACTGGCAAGAGAAAGGTATCTTCGATATTTTCTACAGCTAATATAGGTTGCCCTGCCGTTACTTGGCCTACAATAGGAATCTCAACTAATTCTTTTACTTTTCCGTATCGCTCATCTCGGTTTATGATTTCAATGGCTCTAGGTTTTGTAGGATCCCTTTTAATATAGCCTTTTTCTTCTAACTTTGCTAAGTGACCATGAACTGTAGAAGTTGATTTTAGGTTTACACCTGCACAAATCTCACGGACAGAAGGTGGATATCCTCTATTGTATTGTTCTAGTTTGATGTAGTCATAAATCTCTTGTTGTTTTTTACTTAGTTCAGTAGGCAAATAACACACCTCCACATTTTTTTATACCATAAATAAATATACCGCAGATTGCCTCAGCTGCTTTGCAGCTTCGGTCGTTGGCACTTGCTCATAAAAGTTATAACATTTTCTCGTGCGAGCACGAAAAATACCATGACTTTTGCGAGCTAATCTGCTGATTCGAACATTATAACATAAAAAAATCCTTAGTACAAACAAATGTTCGAAAAAACGGTTGACAGGGAACATTTGTTCTTGTACAATTGAGTAAAGAACAAGTGTTCGATATGTATAGGAGGTTATTTAGATGAATTTTAATGGTAAGAGGATTCGGATTGTCAATAAAAAAAGGTTTATATTGGCGTTATTTTTGCTCTTTCTTTCGTTTTTATGTGCGTTTATGCTTGCATTTAACGCAGTTTCTGGAGAGGAAAAAATCATATATAAGGATTATACCGTAGCAAAAGGGGACACTATTTGGAAGATTGCAGATATTACTACTGGCGATGATAGAGATGTAAGAGAAGTAGTCTATGAGATTGTAGAGGTAAATAAGATTAAGAATCAGACCATATATCCTGGGCAAACCATTCAAGTTCCAATTAAAGAATAAAGAGTCCATCTATTTAATATTAATTTAGAGAATTCAAACTCATACATAGTAGCAAAATTAAAAACAAGGTGGAAAGACTCCACCTTGTTTCCTCATATACACTAATAAAGTTCAAATTTTGATTACCTTAGCAAATTGCTGGCTTTTATTTTGTTCTCTTAAGCTTTAATATTCTCCATCTACATGTTTTTCCATTGTCCTTATTTACAATATAAATTCCTATACAGACAAAGAAAAGGGCAAGGATATTCTTGGTATTTAAAAAATTTTCACCTAAGAATATGGAAGAAAGCGCTGCACCGATTATTGGGATTAAAAAATGATAAAAGGAAATTTCTCCAACTTTATTGTATTTGAGTAGATAAGTCCACAATGAAAATGCTGCTGCAGATAAAAATCCCATATATATTAATAAGCTAGTGGATGTTAAGGTAAAACCCGTAAGATTACCACCTGTTAAATATCCAAGAGCTACTAGAAGGGTTCCGCCAAAAAGCAGTTGAAATCCTGTAAGGGTGAGGATATCTATTGAACGACTCAAGGATTTACTGTAAATACTTGCTGAGGAACTGACAAAAGCGGCTATTATAATAAAACCATCTCCAAAGAAGTTAAACTCAAAGCTAAAATCATTTGAAAAGTTAACAATAACAATTCCAATAAAACATAAAAGACAG